>NZ_CEZBFX010000137.1:0-12018 GCF_982964205.1 Roseofilum sp.
TGTACCCTTTAGATATGGGATGATATCCTCCAGTTCCTATCAGTTGGCGATCGCCTTCAATCACCCAAAATTCTCCGCCGGTTCGCCAATACGCACTTTCGACTTCTAGAGCATCGCAATCGGCTCCTTTGGGTTCCCAACTGAGACCATATTCGGCTAAAACAGAACTGATTAGGGTGGCAACAGATTGGCGATCGCCAACTTCCCAATCTCGAATTAAATAATTACGGTAAACTTGTCTCACGGCTGTATAGATGGATATGTCCACCAAAAGTTTAAGCGATCATGACTCCCTTAGTTGAAAACTTACTCAAGCTATATCTACCTTTGATTGGCTGGACACTATTGGGATGGGGTATCGGCAAATTTTTGATTAGTACCCTATTACCCAAGAACAGTAGTTCCTATTTAGGGAAAGGATTATTTTTGTTTGGTGTACCCATTAGTATTGTGGCATTTTTACGCAAAACGGATCTTTCCGGCGGAATTTGGATTGCGCCGTTAACCGCTTGGATTGCCGTCGGTGTGGGTGCAGCCTTTGCCTGGACTTGGATCGATCTGGGGGTGAGCGATGAGCGCTTACGAGACATTGCCAGAGGGTTAAATCCAGCCCTAGAAGGTCCTCAAATTACTGTGATTAATAGTCAATGGAGTCAATCGACTCAAGGCAGCTTTATGCTGGCGATGATGTGTGGCAATACTGGGTATTTAGGTATTCCTGTGGTTTTAGGGTTAGTGGGAGTAGACTACATTGCCTGGGGGTTATTCTACGATCTCTTAGGATCGGCGATCGCGGTTTATGTGGTTGGGGTTGCCCTCGCTGCCTACTTT
This sequence comes from Roseofilum sp., assembly GCF_982964205.1. Classification (NCBI taxonomy): domain Bacteria; kingdom Bacillati; phylum Cyanobacteriota; class Cyanophyceae; order Desertifilales; family Desertifilaceae; genus Roseofilum; species Roseofilum sp. The sequence goes on from NZ_CEZBFX010000137.1 coordinate 832, forward strand.
GGTAGCAGCGATCAAAAGCAAGAATCCATATTACAAAGAGTCTTTAAAGCTACTCGAAATAATCCTGCGTTTTGGAGCCTATTATTTGGCTTAGGATTTCGCTATGTCCCTCTACCTGATACCGTGGAAATAACTTTATATAATGCGGCTTGGACTGTGACTAGGATTGCCTTGGTATTAATTGGGATTAAATTGAGTGAACTCCAAACCCTAGGAAAGCTTAAACAAGCCTCAACTTGTTTGTTGATTAAAATGATATTAGCTCCACTAGTTGTCGGAACCGGATTGATGTTTTTTGGTGTTGATGGTGCGCCTCGATTAGCTATGGTTTTGCAAATGTCTATGCCCCCTTCATTTGCAACTTTAGTGATTGCGCAAAACTATCATTTGGACGAAGATTTAGCCGTAACCTGTTTGGCTCTTGGCTGTATCATCTTGTTGTTCACTCTCCCCATTTGGGTTTGGTTATTTGGGGTATAGTGTCGTTCTTAAGGAATCAGTTGAATTCCGTCTTATATTCTTGGGTTACATTGGATTATTTCAGATTTTCTCTCTCCTTCTGTATAGACAAAAACAATGATTCATCAATCCTCAAAAATATCCTCTACAAATCCTCTAAATTCTCATTCAAGAGAATCTGCCGATCGACTCTCTTTAATGCTTCTATTTCATCTCAATTTTGCCTTTTCATCCATTGAGATAGAGCAACGCCCTATAGTCATGAAACAGTGCTATTGGCCAGTTCTCAGACTAGCAACTGAATTCAATATACCTATAGCTATTGAAGCGACAGGTTATACCCTAGAAGTAGCAGAACAACTCGATCAGAAATGGATGGATCAACTACGTTATTTAATTGGTCAAGGCAAGTGTGAATTGATTGGTAGTGGATATGCACAAATTATTGGCCCTATTGTCCCTTCAGCCATAAATGAAGCCAATCTCTATTGGGGGCATCAGGTTTATGACAAGATTTTAGGGATACATCCACAAGTGGCGTTAGTGAATGAACAAGCCTATTCTGCTAGTTTAGTTTCCCATTATTTAAAAGCAGGATATAAAGCTATTATTATGGAATGGAATAATCCCTATCGGTATCACCGTGAGTGGGAGTTTGAATGGCGTTATTACCCCCAATATGCTTGTAGTCAAAGCGGAGAAAAAATCCCCGTCATCTGGAACAATTCCATTGCATTTCAAAAATTTCAAAAATACATTTATGGAGAAATAAATTGGGATGAATATATAGACGAATATCTAGTTAATCATCTTTCTGAACCAAACCGAACATTGATGCTATATGGAAATGATGCAGAGGTGTTTAACTTCCGTCCAGGTCGATATGCAACAGAAGCCAAAATTGAATTAGATGAATGGCAGAAAATCTATGATTTATTTAAAAGTTTACAACACGATAATCGATTTCAGTTTATTCATGTAAGTGATATCTTAGAGAAAATTTCATCCCCTCTAGCTGGTCATAGTCTGTCATTAGAATCTTCAGAAGATCCAATTCCAGTCAAGAAGCAACGAAAGTATAATATCACCAGGTGGGCAGTAACGGGTACAGATTTAGAGATCAATAACCGATGTTGGTCAATTTATAATGCTCTCAAAGATCGGGTCAGTTATACGAATCCAGTTTGGCAGGAGTTATGTTACTTATGGGGTAGCGATTTTCGCACTCATATTACACCTAAACGCTTTATAGACTACGAGCAACGCTTAAGAACCCTAGCTAATCAGTTAGGCGTAGTTTTTGTGGTTCCTCGATTGAAATCTGGAAATGCTAATATTTCCTTACCCGATCAGTTACAGGTAGAGCGTCGTAATAAGTGGTTAATCTTGGAAACAGAGAAGCTTAAGCTGAGGCTCAATTGCGAGCGCGGGCTATGTATTGATCGACTATGGTTTAAGGAAGTATCGTCAAACTGGCTATGTGGTAGTTTATATCATGGCTATTATGATGACATTGATTGGGTAGACGATTATTTTTCCGGTCATTTAATTTTCCAACCCCCTGGAACTCCCTGCATTGATGATTTACAACGGGTCGATCCAGTAATACACTTCGATCCAGATGAGGGAAAAGTTTGGGCTACGGGTTGGGTAGAAACACCGTTAGGATCGATCCAGAAACAAGTAGGTATTGCGATGAGCGCTGGTCAAGTCGATCTAGGGTATCAGTTGGATTTTCCTAAAAATGTTGTGGGTTATTTGCGCTGTGGATATGTGATGTTAAATCCTAAGGCATTTGAATTAGAAAGTTTGTTTTTTGCTACCCACAATGGTGGAGCCGATCTAGAAAAATTTCTCTTAAACTATAAATCTTTTGATCACCATAAAACCGTTTCTTCGATGGTTTCTTCAATGTGTGGTTTAGGAATGACTAAGGGAAAAGTGATTTTAGGAGATCGCTACCACCAGATTCAGATCAGTACAGATAAGGCGGCTTCTGCCTTATTGGGTATGGTGACCGCTCAACTGATTGGCGAAAGCTATTTTTTTCGATTGGCTTTTTCGGCTAGGGAAGTGGATGAGACGGCAAAAAAAGAGCTATTTGACATCCTTAACCCGGAAAACAGCCCCTCAGTCTATCGGTTATCAATTACAGCCCAATCTTCATCCTAAATTTTCTCGTCCTAGTCGTATAAACCATAGCAGAAATTATTCACAAGCTATAGATATAGCATAAAGACTGTTAATAAACGGTTTTCAGAAGAGCATGATACACTATGATGGCATCGATCTTGCCTATGCATGATGTAGTGTTGGATATCAAATTTATGAAACGGCGGCAGTTTACAAACTTATCTCTATTTTTGCTCGGTCTGACGTTAGCGAACTGTGGTCAACGTCAAGATTCTCCGACAAGCATTACCAGCAGTGGTGGTGATAGTGTGCGGATTTGGTGGAGTCAGGGGTATTATCCAGAGGAAACGGAAGCGATCCGGCGGTTAGTGCAACAATGGGAGAATGATAGTGGCTTGCCGGTGGAACTCACCCTTTATAGTGAAGGTGATATTCTTCAAGAAGCTGAACGGGCTATCTCTGCTGGCAATCCCCCTGATGTTCTGTATAGCCATGATGCAGATTTAACGTTTATTCCTAAACTGGCTTGGAATAATCAGTTAGCTGATGTTTCCAGTGTGATAGAAGCCGCCGAATCTTTGTATAGTCCAGCAGTCTTGAATGCAGTTAAATACTTAAACAAAACTACGGGAGAGCGCAGTTATTATTCAGCACCGATCACTCAAATGACTAATCATATTCATTATTGGCAACCGTTGCTCTCTTCCCTTGGTCAAGGAGAAGAAGCGATTCCTGAAGGTTGGGATCAATTTTGGGCGTTTTGGGAACAGGCGCAAGCTCCCATACGGAATCAAGGACGAAGTAATTTTTATAGTATGGGGTTACCCATGTCTGCTTCAGCCTCAGATACTTTCTTTGTGTTTGAGCAATTTTTGGCAGCTTTTGATGTGGAGCTGGTTAATAGCACGGGAGACTTACAAGTAGACAAGGCCCAAGTGCGCGAAGGAATTGCCCAGGCCCTATCCGCTTATACCCAGTTTTATAAACAACAATATGTTCCTCCAGAAGCAACAAACTGGGGGAATGCAGATAACAATGTCACTTTCTTGAGTCGTTCCACTTTGATGACGATTAATCCTACCTTGTCTATTCCTGGATCGCAACGACAAGATCAAAGCACTTATCAGCAGCAACTGGTCACCACTCCTTGGCCGAATAAACCGAATGGCGATCCAATGACATCAATGGTATCCATTAAGCAAGTTGTTGTTTTTGAGTCTTCTAAGTACAAAGATGAAGCGAAGAAGTTGTTATCTTATTTGATTGAACCGGACAATCTCAAACTTTATATTCAAGGCTCTCAAGGGCGGTTTTTCCCGGTTATGCCTCAACTATTGGAAGATCCATTTTGGCAAGATTCTAATGATCCGCACATTTCAACAGCCTCTAAACAATTTTATCGGACTCGTCCATTTGCTCAAGCTTTGAATCCAGCCTATAGTGAGGTGCAAAGTCAAAATATTTGGGGGACAGTGATTGCCGAGATGGTGACGAAAGATTTATCCGCTCAAGCTGCCACGGATCGGGCGATCGCTGCCATTAAAACCATTTTTCAGGATTGGCAGTAACTTTCCTAGTACATAGGTACATTGAATCCTACGTTTCTTTGAGGCAAGTTTTATGCTGAAGTTTCTCCGAAAAAGTCTCCTGTCTCAGTTGGTGACCTCTTTTTCTCTCTTGTCCTTAGTGACCGTTAGTCTGGTGGCGATCGCTGCCTATGTCAGGGCAAGAGACTCTCTCCGAGATTCTGTGTATAATAGGTTGCAAGTAGCCACATCCCTCAAAGAGTACCAATTGGATGATTGGGTAAAAACCCAATACCAAGATGTGCAATTGATCGCACGATCTCCTACAATTGCACGGTACTTTAAATACTTGCTTAACCAACAAGAGCAATCCACTCCCCTAACTCCAGAATCCGATCGGCAAGAAATTATTAAACTACAGCAACTGTTGCAAGATTTAGGATATTATGATGGAGAACTAGATGGAATTTATGGCAGGGGTTTAGAGCAAGCAGTTGCCAAATTTAAAGAGAGTTATAACATCGAGTCTCAAGATCTATTAAACTTGTCAACTATTTATCAGTTAATCGCCTATGAAGAAATCTCCCAAGAGTTATCAGAATTTTCAGAAGTGAAACCAAGTTTACAAGAAATCTCTTTGTTAAGTACAGGAGGCATTGTTGCTCTATCTACTAACCCGACTAAAGAAAAAACCTATCAACCATTAGGAGAAACTACCACCTACTTTAACCATGGCCAATCTGATACTGTCATTCCCAGCTTCTATACTTCTCCCATAACCCGCAAATCTGCTATTACGTTAGGAACTCCAATTTTAGCTGAATCAGGTGAACGATTGGGGGTATTAACAGTTGACTTGGATTTACAAGGAATTGATGAAATTATTAGGGAGAAAACAGGTTTAGGACAAACGGGTGCAACTTACTTAATTGGCCGATTAGGAAACCGAAATGTATTTATTTCTCAGCAAGCGACTCAAGGACAAGAAAATCAAGAAGAATTAAAAGAAGTCGATAGCTTGGGAATTCAACAAGCAACTCAAGGAATTGATGGGGTAGGACTTTATAGGAATTATCAAGGGATTCCAGTTATTGGAGCCTATGTCTGGATGGCCAATCAAAATCTAGCTTTATTAGCAGAAATGAGCCAAGCTGAAGCTTTTGCACCGGCACATCAACTGTTGAAGGAGATTTTGCAAATCGGATTAAGTGCAGCTTTATTTTTACTGATTATTATTTATTTGATTTCTCGTCGTATCACTCAACCCATTTTAGGGATTACGGAAACAGCCATTCAAGTGAGTGCGGGCAATCTTCGCTCGCAAGCTCCTGTGTTAACAGAGGATGAGATCGGAACGTTAGCACAGGCATTTAATCAGATGATCGATCAACTGCAAGAATCCAAAAATGAGTTAGAAAATCAGGTGACAGCCGCCACACAGTCTCTACAAGATACCCTGGCTAATCTAACTTCAATTATTGATAATATCGCTGATGGTTTATTGGTTACGAATACAGATGGAACGATCACTCAAAGTAACCAAGCATTATTCAAGTTGTTTGGATTAGAGCAGGGAAGTTTGGTCAACCGAAGGAGTGAAGATATTTTTGGAGGAACATTTGCTGAACTGGGAGTAAAAGTTAAAAAAAATCCCGAAAATATATTTAACTCAGAAATAGATTTATCGGAAAACCGAATTGGGAAAATCGTTGCCACGGGTGTTTTCAAAACCGATCCCCAGTTAGGGCAGCAATTTATCGGTTGTGTTTTCTTAGTCAGAGATATTACCACAGACAAAGAAGTGGATCGGATGAAAACCGAGTTTATTTCTACGGTTTCTCATGAATTGAGAACCCCTTTAACTTCGGTTTTAGGATTTGCCAAACTGATTAAGAAAAAACTAGAAGAAGTTCTCCTGCCTAGGGTTGATGTTACCGAGAAGAAAGTGGAACGTGCAGTAACTCAAGTAAGTACCAACCTAGACATTATTGTATCGGAAGGTGTGCGTTTAACCGCTTTAATTAATGATGTTTTAGATATCGCCAAAATGGAAGCCGGAAAAGTGGATTGGAAGCATCAACCGGTGGCCATTACCCAGGTAATTGAACGAGCGACAGTCGCGACAACCTCCCTATTTAGTCAGAATGATATTCAATTGGTCGTTGAAGTTGAGGAGAATCTACCCAGTATTCTTGGAGACGAAGATAAATTAATGCAAGTTGTGATTAATTTAATTTCTAATGCGGTCAAGTTTACCGATCGAGGGATGGTGAGCTGTAAGGCTGAAAAACGAGGTGAAACTGTAGTTGTGCAAGTAATCGATACAGGGATTGGAATTCAAGAAGAAGATTTACCCAAAGTGTTTGAGAAGTTTAAGCAAGTAGGCGATACTTTGATTAATAAACCCAAAGGGACAGGTTTAGGATTGCCCATTTGTAAGGAAATTATTGAGCATCATGGAGGGCATATTTGGGTAGAAAGTGAAGTGGGTGTGGGAAGTATATTTGCATTTTGGTTACCGATATCAGAAAGCCAAGGGGATATGGGTTGGCCTCAGTTAGTACAAAAATTGACGAATGTGTCTCCAGATTATCAGGACGATCAGCAGCAAAGACGACGAGTGATTTTGGTTGTTGATGATGATGCTAATATTCGAGAGTTGTTGACTCAACATTTGGATGTGGAAGGCTATGAAGTACGACAAGCAGCCAATGGACAGGAGGCGATCGCTCAAATTAAGCAGCAAAAACCAGATTTAGTCGTTTTAGACGTGATGATGCCAGAATTGAATGGATTTGATGTAGCTGCAATTCTCAAGAACGATCCAGAAACCATGCAAATTCCCATTTTGATGATTTCTGCTGACGATCGCTCCGAAAGAGGTTATCGTATTGGTGTAGATCATTATCTGACGAAACCCATAAGCTCAGAACAATTTTTACAGAGGGTGCAGACTCTACTGAAGCAACAATACTCATCTAAACGAGTTTTAGTCTTCGATCAAAAATCTTCAAGTGCACAAACTTTAACGGAAATTCTCCAAGCTCAAGGATATCAGATGAAAGTTATGAATACGGAGGACGCTCTGTTTGCTGCTCATCCCGATTTGGTCATTACTGATGTAAATATATCTAATACTTCTAGATTGGTAAAAACTTTAAACTTTCAAAAAGGCAACGATCAAATCATTGTTTTGTTATTAGAGAATCCCCCCATGCAGAATGGCCATAAAACTGAAGTCATTAATTAATAAATCGACCACTCAAACCTTGATTCAAGAGTATGTTGATCTGTTTCCTGGAAAGGTAGGCATTTTCGATTCAAATAGAAATTTGTTAATGGGTTCTGTCCATCCTTTCTTCCCTCAAGAATATGCAATTAAAGCGGAAGGAGAAGTGATTGGCTGGGTATGTGGAGATCAAGGCAGTTCTGCGGTATCCAGTTTATTAAATTATCTGGTGCGTCAAGCTCTTTCTCAAAAAGCATTGGTCAATGAAACTCTAGAGCGATACAAAGAAATTAATCTCTTATATCGTATTTCTGAGGATATGAGTGCTTGCTTAGATATGGGGGTGATTGCTGAGTTAGTACTCAAAGAAGCACGCAACATTATTGAGTCTACCCAAGGAGCCGTTTTGTTGGTTGATCCAGAAAATGGACGCTTTACTACTCTAGCCCAATTTGGAGATTGTCCTTCACAACTGTACAATTTAGCGATTGATGAGGGGATCATGGGTTATGTCCTATCGACAGGAGTAGCTGAAGTCATTAATGACGTAGAACATGATTCTCGGTTAACTGAAATCGATCGTTTAAATAAGGCATTAATTTGTTCTCCTCTCAAAAGTCGGTACGAGGCTTTTGGGGTGATTTGGATCGGTCATTCTGAACCGATTAATTATCGAGCCGCAGACTTAAAACTGTTGACTGCTTTAACTTCTCAAACGGCTAATGCAATGGAAAATGCTCGTTTGCATAATTATCAGTTGCAAGAAGAACGAATTAAAAGTAATTTAGAGCGGTATATGTCTCCGCAATTGGTCAAAGCCATTATCGATAATAAGGAAGAAAGTTTACTGAAGACGGGTAAAAAAGATTTGGTCATGCTCTTTTCCGATATTCGTAATTTTACCACTCATTGCGAAATGCTGGAACCAGAAACCATGGTGGAATATTTAAATATTTATTTTACCCATATGGTTGATGTGATTTTTAGCTATGGGGGAACGGTGAATAAGTTTGTGGGGGATATGATTGTCTGCATGTTTGGCGCACCTGCTCCTTTAGAACAGAGTGAAAAAAAAGCGATTCAAACGGCGATCGCCATGCAAAAATGCCTACAATCTATGCCCGTTCCTTGGATTCGAGAAAATTTCAAAACGGGTATTGGTATAAGCTCAGGTAAGGTTGTTGTGGGCAATATTGGCGCTCGTCAGCACGTTGATTATACTGCAATTGGAGATAAAGTTAATACTGCATCAAGGTTGCAGTCCATAGCTGAAGGAGGGCAAATTCTAGTGGATCGAAGCATTTACGATCGCACCGTTGACTACTTTAATTTTAAGGAGGTAGGATTAGTGAATGTCAAAGGTAAAACACAAACGGTGGAGATCTTCGAGGTTTTATACTGATAATGGATAAGAAAGTGTTAATTGTAGATGATGAGAATCATATCAGAATTCTACTAGAACAAACCCTAGAAGAGCTGGAAGATGAAGGAGTAGAACTATTATTTGCAGCAGATGGAGAAACCGCAGTAAATTTGATTAAAGAAGAGCAGCCTAATCTAGTCTTTCTAGATGTGATGATGCCCAAAATGAACGGGTTTGATGTCTGTTATCAAATTAAAAAGCAACCGGATTTGAGGGAAGTCTGCATTATCATGCTAACTGCTAAAGGGCAAGAGTTTGACAAGAAAAAAGGGGAAGAAGTCGGGGCGAATTTATATATGACTAAACCGTTTGATCCCGATGAGTTGTTAGAAAAGGCTCGGGAGATTTTAGGGTTAGAATAAATTTCAACTATGAATCCGGGGTTCTGGATGTAAGTTAGAGAGCAAATCACTCTCAACTTGCGCCAGACTTTCTAGGCGAGATTGGACAACTTCTCGATCGCAATAGGTTGTTGCTAAAATCCAGTAGATCCCGTAATGGCGCGCTTCAGAAGCCATTAAAGAGCGATAAAATTTCGCTAGTTCTGGATGGGGAAGATGGTTCGCTAACAGTCCGAGACGCTCGTGGGAACGGGCTTCAATGAGGGCAGAAATTAACAGAGAATCGAGCATTCGTTCGGGTTCATACGGCCAAATTTGGGCTTTTAATCCAGCACCATAGGGAGGAGCAGAAAGGGGAGCCAGGGGAATATTGAGACGCTCTAACCATTGATTAACTTGTTCAAAGTGTTCGAGTTCTTCCTGGGCGATCGCCGTTAGCTTCCTGACTAACACCTGACTGGAGGGATAGCGGAACATCAGGTTTAGAGCGACTCCTGCTGCTTTGCGCTCACAATGGGAATGATCTAAGAGGATAGTGGGAATATTGGAGATCGCCTGTTTTACCCAAGCCTCAGACGTAGGGTGTTGTAGAAATTTAATTTTTGGTAATTCTTCCATAAGCAATTTGTGGTGGTAATAGGTGATAGTAACAATATAGCCAAGTTCCTAGAAACCCGGTTTCTTAAATGCTCAACAATCTCCTCAAATTAAGGACTTAGGGTTAACCTCGAATTCCATCTTGGAACGGTAAAAATACACATCAAATTCAATAAAAAAGTTCGTCTGTCCTAAAATGAGAGCTGTATTGATTTTTTTTATCCAAGCAAACGCTAATTGAATCGGTGCAATATCACCAATTTGAGCCATTACAAATAAAGGGATTGCTGGCTGCTTTCCTAAGTTACCTGTCACTTCAATGATTGCCTTTTTATCTTCCCAGATAGCTCCTAGTTTTTGTCCCACGTCATAGGGCATCACGTTGATCGTTGCACCACTGTCAACTAACGAGACTTAAACAAATATCAATGCCAAAGCCAGCCTAAATCCTCTTGGTAAGCGGTAAATACGTCCCAATTTTCCTGGAGCCAATTATAGAAACGAAAAGACAAGGCTGCACGAAAGGCTGACAAAGCTTCTGCCAATGTATTTAATGGTCGATTGGCCCATTGCCTTCGTAGCCCGCCCGTTAACTTATGGTAAATGATAAAAGTATAAGCACAAAAAACCAGAATCAAATGACGCAGTAAGCTCAAGTTATCTCGCACTTGTGCTTCTCTCCAACCCAACCACCCCTTCACTTCTCGATAAAATACTTCCACCCAATTCCTTTTCGAGTAAGTCAGAACTAGCCACTCGGCTGTTACTTTCTCTTCCTTGACATTGGTGATCAAATAGTCAATATTTGCCGCTTCTGAGATACAACTTGCATTCATGACGATAGCCAATATTCTCAATTCTTTTTGACTTAGGGTTCTGCCTTTCACTAGAGCTACCCAGACTCTTTTGGGTTTTTCTACATTGAGTTCAACTGGCTTAAATTCCTCTGACGGTATGCTTTTGGCTAACTCGTCTAGACGGATTTTTTTCTCCTGCTCCCTTTCTTTGATAACTACTTTCCGATTTTTGGCACCTCCTGCTATATACTTTAGCTTTCTTTCTTCTAGAGCTTTGAGAAAGGTACTGTTATTGCCGTATCCCGCATCTACTAGAACGATTTCTGGTCGATAGCCTCTGGCTAGACTTCGCTCTATTAACTTGATGGCTAACTCCGGTTTCTTCTCAAACTCTTCGTCTTCCTTTCCTTCGGGTAATGAACTGGCATGTTGATATAATTCTACATCTAATGGTACGCTTTTGCGCCCATCGTACATATGGGTCGTTACTGCCACTATTCCCTTGTCTATTTTTCCAATTTCTCCCAGATACTGCCGCCCTACTCTACTGGTAAAGTTGCCACTTTTACGATGCCCCGTATCATCAATAATCAGGGCAAATCCTGACTTAATTCTAGGAAAGAGAACATTGGTTCATCACTTGCAGACGACGGTCATTGATTTGGGTACTATCCCAGGGCGC
>NZ_CEZBFX010000138.1:0-11961 GCF_982964205.1 Roseofilum sp.
CCGGAGTCATCCACACTCCCAGCGCTACCAGAGTTCCGACGATTCTCATATCAATTAACAATTAACAATGATGGACTGGTTCTATTGTATCGAAAATTTCTCTGGTGGGTGCGAGAAGTGCAAAGAAACCGGGTTTCTAGTTCCTCTCCATCGCAGGTTGCATCTGTGGGAAGAAACCCGGTTTCTAACAGCCGCAAGAAGCACGGAGAAATGGGGTTAAGGTTGAAAGCGTAGATGATTAAGGCTTGTGACTCTGGTAATGGTTTCAAAGTCGCGGTCATTGTGAATTAACGTTAAGTGATGGGCGATCGCCAATTGAGCAATGCAACAATCAATACTACTGTACCGTATCCGAAGACAGGATTCAAGAGTTAAAGCAAGGAACAAAGAAACCGGGTTTGTCGCTCCTCTCTATCGCGGGTAGCATCTATGGGTAAAAACCCGGTTTCTAATTCCCTAAAGATTCGATAAAAACTGGACGAAATCTTGATGCTCTTCTGTCGCAATTCCTGCTTGCAAAACTTGCAATACCTGGGCTAAATCCCCCCTCAAAAGAGCCGGAACATCTAACCATAATCCCGGATACACTTCACTGGGAATTATCCCTTGTTCGTTGGCTTCTAACTTCTCATACTCACTCCCTCGCAGTCGAAACCAATCTATCTCATTATCCTGGACGCGCCATACCAGATATTCTTGCACCTGATGGCGACAATAAACCTGCAACTTATCATGTAGATCGAGGGATACGGTAGAAGCGGCTATTTCTACCACTAACTCCGGCGCTCCTTCCACATATCCCGCATCATTAATTCTAGATAATCCTTCCTTCTGAAGTCGCAGTAAACCATCCGGTTGCGGTTCATTTTTGTTATCTAAAATTACGGTACAATTATCTCCACTTTCTACACCCTGAGTCATTGCCTCATAATAAAATAACCAACCCATAATATGACTGTGAGGTTTGCCATGTTGCTTGATCCGTAACGCCGATGCCATATAGACTATTCCTTCAATTAATTCCGCTTTCTTGAGTTCCGGCATGTTGTTGTAGCGCCGTTCAAATTCTGCGCGAGAGAGACGATCGCCGTTTTCCAGCCGTGGAATTTCTATATTTTGAGTAATAATTGTACTAAATATCATACTTATTTTCGTTATCCCATCGCTTGAGATTGATCGCCAAGATTATAACCTGAGTCAAAAGAAACCGGGTTTCTGAGGCTACCTCAATGTAAGAGGTACACTGGCTCGGAGAAACCCGGTTTCTGTTTCTGGCGATCGCTAGAATTTAATCCCGATAAAGCTGGTGTGCAATACTACCATCGGGTCGCACTAACTCTAGATGCAACGGCATTTGTCCTATGGCATGAGTCGAGCAGCTCAGACAGGGATCGTAGGCGCGAATACCGGCTTCTGTACGGTTGAGCATGGCTTCAGGAATCTCATTGCCGTGGATATAATGTTTGGCAATTTGAGTCACGGTTTTATTCATCGCCAGGTTATTTTGACCGGTGGCAATAATCAGATTCACTTTCTCAATTAAGCCCTGTTCGTCCACTTTATAGTGATGGAAAAGGGTTCCTCTCGGCGCTTCGCTGACTCCAATTCCTTCTAAATTATTAATGCCTCCAGTGGCGCGAACGCGGGACGAAACTACATCAGGATCGTCTACCAATTGTTCTAAGCGCTCCAGACACGCCATGATTTCAATCAGTCGAGCATAGTGGTAGTAGAAGGAAGAAGTCGCAACCCGTCCACCCGCGCGATCGCGCATTTCCTGTAATTCTCGGTCTGCATTCGGCACTCCCACGCGATCGCACACATTCAACCGCGCTAAAGGACCAACGCGATAGATGCCATCGGGATATCCTAGAGGTTTATAGTAGGGGAATTTCAAATACGACCAATTTTCCACCGCTTCGCCGATAAAGTCTTGATAATTATCCTCGCTCAACTGATCGGCAACGATATTCCCCTCACTGTCAATAAAGCGCAGATGACCGCCATAATGTTCCCAACTGCCATCAGCTCCAACTAAGCCCATAAATAAGGAGGAGAACTTACCAAAAACTTCGGCTTCTGTGGTTAACTCGCTATCCAATAGGCGCTTAAACAAAGCTAGAGCTTTCTCCGTCACTGCGCGCGACTCCGGTAGACGCTCCTTGATCCAAGCGCGACCTTCGTCTGAAAGAGGCGATCGCACCCCACCCGGAACTGCCCAGGCTGAATGAATTTTCCTCGCACCTAACAGTTCAATAATCGTTTGTCCAAACTGCCGCAGGCGAATTCCTTCCCGTGCCAACTCTGGATCGGCGGCAATTAAACCAAATACATTTCGAGTTGCTGGATCGCTCTCCCATCCCAGCAAAAAATCTGGACTGCTGAGGTGGAAAAAGCTCAAAGCATGGGATTGAGTCAACTGAGCTAAATTCATCATTCGCCGCAGTTTTTCCCCTCCCGGAGGCACTTGTACTGCTAAGATTTTATCTCCAGTTTTGGCAGCAGCTAACAGGTGACTTACGGGACAAATTCCACAAATTCGGGCGGTAATACCAGCCATTTCAAACATCGGTCGCCCTTCACAGAATTTCTCAAATCCGCGAAATTCAACAACATGAAACTGGGCATTTTCCACTTCTCCCGCATCATCTAAGAAGATAGAAATTTTGGCATGACCTTCAATACGGGTTACGGGATCGATAACAACTTTTCTACTCATGGCGGTGTTCTCCTTTATCGGGTTTTTGGGTGGGGATGAATGGGGTTGGGGCGGGTTTACACAAACCTGGGTGGGATGCCTAAATTTGGGTAAACCCGCCCCTACAGGTTTTTGGGTGGGGATGGATGGGTTAGCCAAATTTAATCATTTCCCGTCCTTCCATGGTTGGCGTTTGTCCTTCTAATAAAGGCGCGATCGCCGCTTTAATCCGATCGGCTGGCGGTGGACATCCGGGAATAAACAAATCCACTTTAATCGTTTCATGAAGCGGGCGGACTTTATCGAGTAATTCCGGCACAATTCCCGGCTCATTGGGCAATTGGGGAGTGGTATCTCCCAGTTCCAAATAACAGCGTTTCAATACCGGTTCCGTTCCTCCCAACATATTCCGCATGGCGGGAACATTGGCTGTTACTGCACAATCTCCAAAGGAAATCACGGTTTTCGTTCTCTCGCGAACTTTCAGGGCGAGTTCTAAGTTTTCCTCGTTGGCGATCGCCCCTTCGACTAAACAGACATCTACATTTTCTGGATATTCCTTAATATCTGAGCCGACGGGAGAGTAAACCACATCGACTTTTTCTGCTACATCAAATAGAAATTCATCTAAGTCCAAAAAGGACATATGACAGCCCGAACATCCTGCCAGCCAAACCGTTGCCATTCTAATCTTTGCCATGGTGTTCTCTCCTGTTTTTAGTTTCCATTCAATAGGTACTGTGCTTGTTTATCTAGAATTTCTTGGAACTTCACTCCCCTCCATTCACTTAATAATTCAGCGATCGCGTCTAAGGACTCGAAATTACCGGAAGCCAGTATGCTGCTTGCTTGTTGTCCTTGGAGCATAGCAACTAACAGGCTACAAAAGTCTCGGACTCCAAATCCAATAGGAGACTCTTTAACTCTCCAATTATCGACTGTACTTGCATAGCCAAATATGGCATTGACAGCCATTTGAATTGACTCTTTATAGATCATCAAAAAGCGCACAAAACCATTCACATCTTGAGCAAGATCGCAGAGTTTATATACAGATTCATAAGGAATACTAGAGTATTCTGCATGATGAGAGCCAAGAGATTCACAACTCTCCAGAACTTCTAAGAACTGCTGTTCGATTAATTCTGACTTCGATAAACTCGCTCTGATATCAAGGGGTTTATTCATGGTTTTGTTTTCTCCATTCCAGTAGTCTAAGTGACCAAGGATAACGAGCTTGTGCTAACTGATGAGCATCTTGAATGGTCATAGATTTGTTAATCACTAACTTAGATTCAAAAACTTCATGGTTTAACAATAGTTCATCACATTCATTACCTTCACCGTTAGCTAGTCGTTGCCAGGCTTGTGCCATCCATAAATCTGGGCTAAATCCCCAGGTACGCACTCCATCACCAAAGGCATAATTTTTAGCTCGTTTAACCTCTTCAATATCGAGTTGATAGTGTTGGGCAATTTTAGGGATATCGTCAGTATCTTCGATGATCTTATCGTAGGCTTCGATCGCCACTTTAAGATACTTACGTTCATAATAACTGAGATGATCCCAGCGATCGCCACCTTGAGCCATGTGAGGATTATCTTGTCCATTGGTGTTTGGTGCGAGCAGTGACGAGGAATTCTAGTTTTTCGCGATCGCTTTCTTTTTCTGCGGTAGTGGTTCCCTTGCGGAAAATTGATCCCGTAGGACAAGCATTGACACATTTACCACAGGAGGTACAAGCACTGACTTCACCCCAAGGTTGATTTAAACCGGAGATAATTTTGGCTGTACCTCCCCGTCCAGAAACATCCCAAACATGGGCCCCTTCAATCTGATCGCAAACGCGCACGCAACGAGTACAGAGAATACATCGGTTGTGATCGATACCAAATTGAGGATGGGAAACATCCACTTCTCGGTTGGGGAAGCGATACTCAAAGCGGGAATGATCCATGCCAACGGCGATCGCCACATCCTGAAGTTCACAGTTGCCATTTGCGACACAAAAGGCACAAAAATGATTACCTTCAGAGAAGAGCAACTCTACCGTCATCCGCCGATAATCTTGCAGTTTTGCCGTTTGCGTTTGCACCTCCATGCCTTCGGAAACCTCAGTGACGCAAGCTGGCAGTAACTTCGGAATACCAGTAACTTCGACTAAACAGAGGCGACAAGCACCCACATCAGAGATGCCATCTAAGTGACACAGGGTTGGGATCTCAACCCCTGCTTCTTTGGCTGCCTCTAAAAGCGTGGAGCCTTCTTCAATGGCAACATCAATTCCATCAATAGTTAGGGTTTTTACAGACATAGTGTTCTCCAAAATTAGGGAATAGGGAATGGGGAATGGGGAATGGGGAATGGGGAATGGGGAATGGGGAGTGGGGAATGGGGAGTGGGGGAATGGTTAATATATCAATCTCTGTGTTCCCCTATCTCCCTATCCCCCCATCTCCCTATCCCCCCATCTCCCCATCTCTCTATCCCCCGGCCAAACAAGCTGCCAAATCCGCCTCTGGGGTAGAAATCGGTTGCAAGTTATAGGTCTCGGAGAGCAACTTAAACACATTGGGAGTTAAGAACGCGGGCAGAGTTGGCCCTAAGCGGATATCTTTAATTCCCAAATGGAGCAAGGTGAGTAAAACGGCGATCGCCTTTTGCTCGTACCAAGACAGCACCATCGATAAGGGCAGTTCGTTCACATCCATCTCAAAAGCATTCGCTAGACCCAGAGCAATTTGAATCGCAGAATAGGCATCATTACATTGCCCCACATCCAATAAGCGCGGAATCCCTCCAATGGTTCCCAATTGCCGATCAAAGAAGCGGAATTTTCCACAAGCGAGCGTCAAGACTACGCAATCTTGGGGCACTTTTTCTACAAATTCCGTATAGTAGTTGCGATCGGGTTTTGCACCATCACAACCCCCCACCAGGAAGAAATGGCGAATTTTACCCTGTTTAACTGCATCAATAATGGTCTCACTCACGCTTAACACCGCATTGCGAGCAAACCCGGTCATCACCTGGCGAGGTTCAGTGTCTTCAGTAAACCCTTCCATGGTTTTTGCCCTGGAAATCACCAAACTATAATCCACAGTGTCATCAAGGGTCGGTAAATGGATAATTCCAGGAAAACCAACCGGCCCAACCGTGTATAGATGCTCTTCATAAGTCTCATGGGGAGGCATCAGGCAGTTGGTCGTAATGACAACCGGGCCGGGGAATTTGGCAAAGTCGCGGGTTTGATTTTGCCAAGCTGTACCATAGTGACCATACAGATGGGGATAGCGCTCTTTGAGCTGGGGATATCCATGGGCTGGAAGCAGCTCGCCATGGGTATAAACCGTAATACCACTGTCTAGGGTTTTTTCGAGTAGAGCCGCCAGTTGCTTAATATCATGACCTGAAACCAGGATCGCCTTGCCTGGTCTGGGGTTAAGGGGTACGGTAGTGGGTACCGGATGACCGTAGGTTTCGGTATGACCCGCATCTAAGCAAGCCATCGCTTTCAGGTTCATTTCTCCTATTTTCAGCGCTAAAGCCACCCACTCCTCTAAGGTCAAGTGGTCTCGATCAACTGCCTGTAAGGCTTGATGGCAGAACTGGTAAATATCGGGGTCTTCTTGACCGAGTTCGTAGGCATGGAAGGCATAGGAAGCCATACCTTTGGCTCCATAGAGTACCAGCAACTTCAGGGCAAAGATATCGGGGTTGCCCTTGGCGGACTCTAGCAAGCGAGCCGTGAGGTTTTCCCCCTGTTCGGCTAAACTTTCGGTAAAGTCGGGTTGATAGTCGGCAATTTCGGGCCACTCAATGCTCGCAGATTGGGCAATTTGAACTTTCAGGTCTTCCCGCAGGGCGATCGCATGACGAATTAAATTGGCAAAATAACGCTGGTCAAAGTTGACATTCGTCATCGTGGTAAACAGGCTCTCGCAGGTAAAGCGATCGACTTCTAAAATCGATAATCCTAGTTCTCCAGCTTTTAGAGCTACGGGAGCTAAACTTCTAAGGCAATAGACCAAGAGGTCTTGAACACCATTGACGGCTGGACTTTTCCCACAAGCGCCCCATTGGTGACAACCTTGACCACTGGCGGTTTGTTCGCATTGTTCACAAAACATAATTGAATTTCACTCCTTATGAGGCAACAGGAATAGGGGCGGGTTTACCGAGATTTAGGTAGGAAGGCAATAGGGTTAGTGAACCCGCTCCTACTATGGATGGAGGGTTAAGCCTTAACAGCTAAGAACTCCTCATACTCAGATTTGAAATAGCGCAAGGTACTCAACACCGGGTTGGGCGCACTCATGCCTAACCCACATAAGCTGGTTACACGCACCATCTGACAAAGATTTTCTAGGGTTTCCAAGTCTGCAAGGGTTCCCTTTCCTTTAATGACTTTGGTCAACAGTTCGTACATTTGCACGGTTCCAGTTCGACAGGGAATGCATTTGCCACAAGACTCTTCCTGGCAAAATTCCATGTAAAATTGGGCCACCTGTACCATGTTGGTGGAGTCATCCATGACCACCATTCCTCCTGAACCCATCATGGAACCGAGTTTAGTCAGAGAGTCATAGTCTACGGGGGTATCCATATATTCGGCTGGAATACAACCCCCAGAGGGCCCACCGGTTTGCACTGCTTTCACTTTGCCGCCATCGGGGACTCCGCCCCCCATCACTTCGACAATTTCCCGTAAGGTAATTCCCATGGGCACTTCAATCAGGCCGTTATTGCAGACTTTTCCGGTGAGGGAGAAAATTTTGGTGCCTTTGCTTTTTTCTGTACCAATACCTGCAAACCAGTCTGAACCATTGCGGATAATGGGGGCAATGTTACCCAGGGTTTCTACGTTATTGATTAAGGTGGGTTCTCCCCAGAGTCCGGAAACAGCAGGATAGGGAGGACGAGGCCGAGGGACTCCACGTCCGCCATCGATGGAGGCAATGAGGGCCGTTTCTTCGCCGCAAACGAAGGCTCCTGCACCGACTCGAATGGCGATGTTAAAGTCAATTGATGAGCCGAGGATACCGGAGCCGAGGAAGCCTTGCCGTTTGGCTTGTCTGATGGCCTTTTCGAGGCGGGTAATGGCGAGGGGATATTCGGCACGGACGTAGATGTAACCTTGGTTGGCTCCGACGGCGTATCCGGCGATCGCCATTCCTTCTAAAATCCGATGAGGATCGCTCTCGAGTACAGAACGATCCATAAATGCGCCGGGGTCTCCTTCATCGGCGTTACAAATAACATATTTTTGTCCAGAGGGCATTTTAGCCATGGTCGCCCACTTTAATCCGGTAGGATAACCTGCACCTCCCCGTCCCCGGAGTCCAGCTTTCGTAATTTCTGCGATTACCTCTTCTGGAGACATTTCATAGACGGCATGATACAAGGACTGATAGCCGCCCATGGCCAGGTATTCACCAATACTTTCTGGGTCAATTTTGCCGCTGTATTCACGCACAATGGGGAACTGACGACTAAAGAAGGGATGATTAGGATCGCCTTGATTGGCTGTAACTTCTCCTCCCTTTAAGCCGTCAATGATGGAGGGGGCTTGCGCTGGAGTCACTTTTTCATAATAGAGTCCATTAGCTGCTTCTGAAGATTCCGAATCGATCTGAACAATGGGCCCTTGGCCACAAAATCCCATGCAACCTACGCCAACAATTTGCACCTCTTCTTGCAAGCCTTGATCTTTAACGGCTTGTTCCATACCTTTTTTGACGGCTAAAGATTGAGCGGCTTGGCATCCAGTTGATGTACAACAATGAACTCTGGTGGGTTTCTGGGCTTGTTTCTCCTGTTCGGCTAGGTCTTGCAGTTCGCTAAATTCCATAAGTGTTCTCCGTAATTGTTATGTGTACCGAGTGGGGGAATGGGGAATAGGGAATAGGGAATAGTTTCTATTTCACCGTGTCCCCGTGTCCCTGCGTCAGGAACGTCCCTCACTCCTGCCAGCCTTTTATGCCCTCAATCACCGATTCTGGGGTTTGCTGGGCAGCCACTTGACCATCAAACACAACAGCAGGGGCGATGCCGCACGCTCCGATACACCGAGCAGTAACGAGAGAAACTTGTCCGTCGGGAGTGGTTTCTCCAGAATGAACGCCAGTATGTTCTTCGAGGGCGGCTAAGACTTTATCTCCTCCTTTGACGTAGCAGGCTGTTCCCATACACACGACGCAGGTATGAGCGCCAGCCGGTTTGAGGGAGAAGAGATGATAGAAGGTTGCGACTCCATAGACTCGACTCAGGGGGAGTTTGAGGTTGCGGGCAATGTATTCTAGGACTTCTTCTTCAAGATAACCAAAGGCTCCTTGGGCTTTGTGAAGGATTTCAATCAGAGCATCTTGGCGATATTGATTGCGCTTCATGGTTACATCTAGGGCTTTGAAGCGTTTGTCTTTGGCCGCAGGCTTGGCCGGTTTTTTGTCTGAGGTGGGAGGGGCGACTGAAGATTGCATAGTCTGTGTTGAATTTTGGGTGTTCTTAAGTTTCTATTGAAGCGCTAAATGGAGGAAAATTTTCATTTTTTTATAAAGATTTTCAGTAAAATCTAGATTCTTTTTGACAATCTTTTTGTTGTTTAATCTTGGATTTAAGTGGGCTTAAGTTTTGAGAAAATCTCTATAAAATAATGCTAATTTTAATGTCTGACTTTATGTTTTTATGAATTTTTGTAAAATGGAAATCTATGGGGTGCGATCGCAATCTAGATCGAAAACCGAGCCACCTGACCTCAAGAAATGTAAAGTTATGCGAAGATATATATTGTCAGTTGAGTACATTGGTGAAGATAATGCCATGCTTGTATCCCCCAAACCCATTGACCGAGAATAAACTGCCATGGATCTACAGCGTCTTCAAGAAGAACAAGAATTAATTTTGTCCCAAATGGACAATGCGATCGCTCTATTCGACGCTTCCCATCACTTGGTCTTGTTTAACCAGAAGTTGGCTCAGTTGTGGGAAGTTGAGCTTGAGTATCTACAAAAACAGCCCCATATTGAAACGGTGATTAGCCACTTAATCCATCAAGGCTATTGGAGTCCAGGAGAATGTCAAGAACTCAAATCCAGAATTATCGGATCGGCAAAAACGGATGTAGTCATTGAAGTCGAACAATCTAATGGAATTCATTTAGAAATTTCAACAACAGCGACCTCTAACCAAGGACGGTTACTGATTTTCCGCGATGTGACCCGCGATCGCCAAGCACTCAAACAAGCAGCCCTGATGGAAGAAAGCTTAAATGCAGAGGTCAAGCGTCTACGTTTCCTGTTAGGCCTCAATGAACGGCTACAGACCCCAGTTTCCCTGAAAGATATGGGTCAATATGCCCTGAATTATCTCATAGAAACGATGGACTCAGCATTTGGGGATATTAAAGTGATTAGCGGAGAAGGGGAGGAACGACTAGCCGGCCCCTTAACCAATAATATTTCCGGTCAATTTATTGCCAGTTGTGGTAAACCCGTGGTGGAAGAAATGGAATCCTTACTACAAAAAGGCATTCCCCAGGGTCAAGGTTTGCTCTGGGAAGTTGTCCGGACCGGAGAACCCTTATTTATTGAAAATTACTGTAACCATCCCCAATCACTAGAGATATTTCGCCATCCGAACATTGGCCAATTGGGTATTTTTCCCATTCCTACCTCCGATGGTCGGGTGATTGGGGTGTTAACCTTGGAATCGCGCAATATACACCGACTGGAAAAGTCTCCCCAGCAGGATATGCTCATCGCGGCCTGTCGGACTTTGGGCGTAGCGATTGAGCGGGCTAGCGCTCAGGAAACCCTGCATCAAATTAATCAAGATTTAGAGCGAGCTTCTCAATTAAAATCGGAGTTTCTGGCTTCTATGTCCCATGAACTACGAACTCCACTCAATAGTATTTTAGGCTTCTCCGATTTATTGCTCCGCCAGCGCTCTGGTCAACTGAATGAACGGCAACAAAATCAGGTAAAGGCGATCGCCTCTAGCGGAAAACATTTGCTCTCTCTGATTAATGAGATCCTGGATTTATCGAAAATAGAGGCGGGTAAATCGGAACTAGATCTACAAATTCTGGGCATTCATGAGCTATGTACGGATTGTCTGAAGATGATCCAACCCCGCGCAGATAAAAAACGACAAATTCTCTCCCTAGAATTAGATTATCGTTTGGATCAAGCCTTGCTCGATGAACGGCGTATCCGTCAAATTTTAGTCAATCTGCTCTCCAATGCGGTGAAGTTTACTCCGGAGAAGGGACAGATTAAACTCAAGGGCAGATTAGCATATGGGGAAGAATTAGCCCAAGAAAATCGCTGCGATCGCTCCCCCATTAATCAGAGTACTCCCTATCTCTGTTTAGAAGTCCAAGATACAGGTATTGGCGTTCCCAAAGATCAACAACATTTACTCTTTCGTCCCTTTCAACAAATTGACTCCTCTTTAACTCGTCGTCATGAGGGAACAGGTTTGGGTCTTTCCCTAACCAAACGACTGGCTGAACTCCATGGGGGAACTCTCTCGTTTGAGTCCCAAGAGGGTAAAGGTAGCGTGTTTCGAGTTTGGTTACCCCTGACGGGAATGAGTCGTTTATCTGCTAAGGATATGGACGCGAACCAAGAGGGTCCTCCCATCGGCGATCCTCCTAAAGAAGTGAATGGGAAGCGGGTGTTGGTGGTGGAAGACCAACCCTATAATCAAGCTTTGATTTCTGAGATCCTGGAGTTGGAAGGCTATAGTGTGGAATTGATCGCTGATGGTCAAGTGATGGTCAACACTATTGAGTCTCCCTTGGTAACACAACAAAATTTACCGGCATTAATCTTGATGGATGTACAGTTGCCAGAAGTGGATGGTTTAGAGTTAGTCCAACGCTTGAAGGCCAATCCTCTGTGGAAAGAGGTTCCGGTGATTATTGTGACTGCAATGGCGATGGCTGGCGATCGAGAACAATGTATGAAAGCGGGAGCAGATGGCTATTTGAGTAAGCCTTTGGACTTTGAGGACGTGGTGGAAGTCATTCAACAGGTTCAGCACAAGACTGAGTAGGCGATCGCGGATCGTAGAGATAGAATCGTTAATAATTACCCCTCTTCTGTCACTCTTGGAAATTCTAACGAATTTCCGTCATTACAGCCTGCGATCGCCAACGAAAGAATGAGGGTTTGAGGCCCCTTTTTGGGAAAGTGACAGAAGAGGGTTACAGCGCGAAGCGCTGCTATGAGGTACATTGTCGATCATAGATTCGAGTTGT
>NZ_CEZBFX010000139.1:0-11679 GCF_982964205.1 Roseofilum sp.
AAAGCAAGAAAAGCCGTCCTAAAAGGACGGGGTTTTCAACCCATTTTTCTGATAACTTATCGGAACATGCTACTAACGGAACTATCTTCATGGATACGCCAAATGGTTTCTCCAACCAAATTAGCCACAGATAACACCCGCAGTTGAGGGAAGTACTTATCTTCAGGCAATTGAATCGTATTCGTAACAATCACCTCTTCAAATACGCCACTAGAAAGACGCTCAACGGCTGGATGGGAGAAAACAGCATGGGTAGCACAAGCATACACTTGTCTTGCGCCTTTTTCACGCAGCATTCTCGCCCCTTCAGAAATGGTTCCGGCAGTATCAACCATGTCATCGACTAATACGGCAGTTTTGCCTTCCACGTCTCCAATGAGATTGAGTACTTCAGCCACATTGTGAGCTTGACGGCGCTTATCAATAATGGCTAAAGGCGCATCATTGAGTTTTTTAGCAAATGCTCTCGCTCTCGCCACTCCACCGACATCAGGAGAAACTACGACTAGATCGGGTAATTGCTTACTTAAAAGATAATCAATTAAAACGGGAGAACCATAAACATGGTCACAGGGAATATCAAAATAGCCTTGAATCTGAGCAGAATGCAAATCCATGGCTAAGACACGACTGGCTCCAGCTTCGGTAATTAAATTAGCCACTAATTTAGCGGTAATCGATTCACGACCAGCCGTTTTACGGTCAGCCCTGGCGTAACCATAGTAGGGGATAACCGCTGTAATTTGGCGGGCAGATGCTCGACGACAAGCATCTATCATGATCAACAGCTCCATTAAATGGTCGTTGACTGGAGAGCTTGACGGTTGAATCAAATAAACATCGCAACCGCGAATCGACTCTTGAATTTGAACATAAAGTTCGCCATCAGCGAACCGTTTACGAACCATTGGCCCTAGATCCACCCCTAAATAGCGGGCGACTTCTTGAGCCAAGAATAAGTTAGCAGAGCCAGCAAATAACCGAAGGCGGTTATTTTCATTGACAGATGGTAGCGTTGGCTGAATTGCCAAAGTCGCAGAACGGATCACGACAAACCCTCGAAGCGCACTCATTGGCAATCTTATCACTAGAAATTGGCTTATTATTATGTATTTTTTATGAAAAGTTTATGATTGACTGATTTAAGGAAGGAAAAATTGCTCAAAAAGCTGATGATGGGGTTAACAATAGAGACGATTTTGGGTTGTGGTTGGGTTAAGGGGTGATGTGGGTGATGAGTTGATCGAGTTCGGTTTGCATGGTATTAAGAACTTGCTGATAGCAGGACTCAACATAATCAAAATCGCTAGCTGCTTTGCGTCCGTAGGTTGGGAAGCGGATGGGTGGACAAATGCGGGTATGAATCTGAATGGGTAGGGGAATATGGGGCAAGGGGCCAAAGGCAATTCCCCAGGGAAGTCCAAGATAAATGGGGAAGACTTCAGGATCGATGTCATAAACCCAAGGCATTCCCCATTCATGGAGTTGTTTCATCAGGGGATAAATATCGCCTAGAACCATGAGGGTATCATGGGCCCCATAGGAAATGGCGGGGATGATGGGGATGTTTTGGCGCAGCGCCAGTTTAATGAATCCTTTACGGCCGGCGAATTGGATTTGATTCCGTTGAGAATGGGGACGAAAAACGTCTTGCGCTCCTCCGGGATAGACGAGGACACTGGCCCCTTTTTGGAAGGCGGCGATCGCCATTTTCGGGTTAGCTCGAACGGCTCCAACAGCCACGGCTTCTTTGGCCAAAGCAGGATTGAGTTCCCAAATATGGCGGTGCATTAATCCGTAAACTAGGCGCTGTGTTCCAAAATGGCGAAACCAATCATAAATCATCATGACCATATCTGGAGAGACTAAGCCGCCGTTATGGGAGCCAACGATCAGGACTTGTTCATCGCTGGGAATATGATGCCAACCCTCGGTTTGTACGCGAAAATAGTACTGATAAAACCAGCCCCAAACTGACATCCAAGATTGAATGACTTGGGGGTTTCGTTCGTCTAGAGACCATCCATCTCCGGGTTTTTGATGCAGAGTGTTTGTCATGGGGGGGTTGAAGATTGGCGATCGCCTTCTTTAAACACAGGTCAAATCTCGATCTTTAACTGCTCTTTTGATCTGTGTCAACCAACTGCTGCTTCAAAAGGATTTGAGATTAGATTATCTTTTGCGAATACTTATCAATATATCTGAAATCAGTCTTGGCATTAAATCACTCGGTCATTACCTCCATCAACAGGGACTTGTGCAGCCGTCGTTTTTGCAAATAGGGGGCCGCACATTTCGGCGGCAAGTTCAGCGACAGAATGGCTATCAACTTCTACTTTTAAAACATTATTGGTTTTATATTCTTCCACGGTTAAACCATAATGGGCGGCGCGAGCATTGAGGACATCTTCTGTCCATAAACCGGTGTCAAATACGGCATTGGGATGGAGGGTGTTGAGGCGGATTTTGTCTTTGCCCCACTCTAATGCAGCAACGCGCATGAGTTGATTTAAAGCTGCTTTAGAAGCAGAATAGGCGGCGGCTCCAGGCCCGGGGGCGGGGACATTTTTAGAGCCGATGACCACAACTCGACCGCCTTGAGGCGCGAGTTTGAGCAAGGGATAGGCTTGGCGTAAGAGGGCAAGATTGGCATCTAAATTGACTGACATCACTTTGCGCCATGCGCTAGTATCGAGGTCGGCAATGGGGCATCCTCCGGGAAAAATGCCAGCGTTGAGGATGAGCATATCTAAGCCACCAAACTGTTGCACAGCTTGTTCTAGAGCGGCAGTGAGGGCAGTTTCGTCGGTAACATCGCAGGTGATGCCATGGAAGTCGGCGCGGTTATAGAGGGCTTCAATGTTGGTATCGATATCTAAACCGATAACGGCTGCTCCTCGCTTGAGCAGGGAGTCTACACAGGCTTTGCCAATGCCAGAGGCTGCACCAGTGACTAGGGCAATTTCACCCGTGAACAGGGGAGATTTGCCACCTTTGCGGAGTTTCACTTGTTCTAAGTCCCAGTATTCGACGGCAAAGATGTCTTTGGCAGAGAGTGCCTGATAGCCGCCTAGCTGCGTGCTAGTACTGATAATGTCGATGGTATGGTCGTAAATGTCAGCAATGATATGGGCTTGTTTCACGGTTTTGCCTACAGTACACATACCCAGTTCTGGGTCAAGAATGACTCTGGGGATGGGGTCGAGGATGGTTAAATCTGGCGTAGCGTGGGTGCGGAAATAGGCTTGATAGGCTTCCACATAACTTTGAATATCTTGCCCAACCAGGGGTAGGCGTTTAGTGCGAATGACGTGATCTGGGGTTGCAGGGCCTCGTTGGCAGATGTGCCCAATATCGTCTCGTTGGGCAAAGTTGAGGGTTTTGGGGTTGCGGTGAGTGCTGAGAATGATGGGAAATTGGGCGGTTTTGGAAAGGGTATGGCGCAGTTGGGCTAGGGTTTGACTGAGGGGGGCAGGTTCTGGCAGAGGCTGTTCAGGAATAGAAGTAATAGCCCCTTGTTTTTGTAGATAACTTTCTGCTTGACTGACTAGCTCAATCATGCGTTCATAGGATTCTTGGGCGGTAGCTCCAAAGGAAAAGATACCATGATTCATGAGTACCATGCCGAGGGTATGCTCTCCTGCTTCTAGAGCAAATTGACGGGCACAGACTCGCGCGAGGTCAAATCCGGGCATGACGTAGGGTATGACGATCAGGCGATCGCCATAAATCTCTTCTATCCGCTCTCTGCCATTGGCTGTATTTGTAACCGCAACAATGGCATCCGCATGGGTATGATCGACGTATTTGTAGGGCAAGATAGCGTGCAAAATCGCCTCTACAGACGGAGAAGGAGCGTTGGCACGGGTCATCTGGGTTTTCAGTTCATTGACCATTTGCGGGTCGGACAACTGCTCTAGTTGTGCCAATTTCAGCAAGTGAGGAATCCGTACCGGGGCAAATCCTTTGGCTTCAATGGTGGCCAGATCCCATCCGCTCCCTTTGACGTAAAGAATGTCTTCTTTTTCTCCAAAGAGGTTCGTTTCTTTGACTTTTACGGAGGTATTACCGCCTCCATGGAGGACGAGGGAGGGGTCTTTTCCTAATAAGCGCGAGGTATAAACTCTTTGTTCTAAATCTGTTGTATATTGAGCAGCTTCGCCCGGATTCCACAAGTTTTTAACCATAATTTTATAGCGCTTTGTGCTGGTAATGGGTAACCACTTTTTACTTTAAAAGTACTTATACGGCAATACAGCTAAGGGGCTTAAGCCCCTTATTTAATGCACAATGATAGAGAAACTAACAGCAGTTTACTCACTGAGAATTTGAGGAACTTTAAAAAAGTCCCCATCGCGATCGGGAGCATTGTCTAAAAGCGCTTCTCGAAACTCATCTGGAGTCAGCAAATCATCGCGGGTGATATTGCTTAATTCGATCGCCCGCGTGGTGGGGGGAACGCCTTCGGTGTCCAACTCATTGAGCTGTTCCACATAGTCGAGAATCTGGCTCAGTTCACCACTAAACTGGGCTTCCTCTTCCGAAGTCAGGGCTAAACGGGCAAGATGGGCCACTTTATGAACTTGTTCTTGGTCGAGCATAAGGGTTGTGAAAGATGACAGAAAACAATAGACTTAGAAAAAGACTTCGCCTTGCGATCGCCCGGTATTTTTCAACCAGTTTTGGGCTTCGATATAGTTATTGGGAGCCATTTTAATCGCCCGGTTCCAATAATCTGCGGCGATATCAAATAATGCTTCTGCTTTCTCATTATCACCCTCGGCTTTGATCTGTTCCCCTTTATAGTGATAAATGACTGCGATATTATTCAAGGCTTGGGGCATATTATCATTCAAATCCAAGGCTTGCTCATAATAGTCGATCGCCTGGTCATGCTCCCCGTTACTGGCATGGATCAAGCCGACATTGTAGAGGATGTAGCTGCGATCGTTAGCATCTTCCTCTAACTTCAACGCCTCATAATAATTATCCAAAGCCTCCGCATACTCACCATCAGCCTGGGCAGACATCCCATCGCGATAATAGGCAAAGGCAGTTTTCGACTTATTGCTCGTGGGCAGAATCTTCAAAATAATATCTGCCATCACCGTAAAGCTTTTATCAATAAAGTTATCGTTGCGCTGGGTTCTCGGCATAACGGTTTAGATTAAGAGGTTTCAACTCGCCATTGTAACAAGGATAGATGCTGATACGATACCCGCTTTAAACTCAGGGCTGTTTCATGCTCCCCAGAAAAATACCCCTCTTTCGGCAGAGTGACAAAAGAGGGGTATCTAGATATTCCCCTATACTGCACCTCTCTAGCGTCCGCAAAGATACCCAAATGGGCAAACCGAGATCGTTGTTCAAAATCCACCGGGAAATGGCTTGTAACCGTGTCGTTTTCCCTGAACCTGGTTCGCCAATAATCGCCAAACGCTTACCCCCGCTCTGGGGACTCTTTCCCTGTTTCAGTACATCGGTGCAAAACTGATCTGGGGAATTTGGTGCTGTTGCAACCGTTCAATCTGCCGATCTAAACCAGGAGCCAATACCTTCGCATCGGCACGTCCGGTAACAAGATTAATTAAAACGGGCAATAAAACACCAGATAACGGATCGATCATGGGAGAACTAACCCCAGCTTTGAAGAGAATTATGCTTAACGATGAGTATAGCGTTTCTGGTATCAATTAAGATTGGCTTGATAGATCGCAAGGACAACTGTTTCAGAGGTGGTATTATTGAACGCGAGTCCAAACTTTAGAGGTTTGAGATTATGATTAGCTTTTTTCTCACTTGGGCTTTAGCGGCGATCGCCTTGGCGATAACTGCCTATATTGTCCCCGGTTTGGCGATCTCCAGTTGGCAAGCAGCGGCTGTTGGAGCGATCGTTATGGGGTTGGTTAATGCTATTGTTAAGCCCATTTTGACGATTTTGACGTTGCCGTTAACTATTCTCAGTTTAGGCTTGTTCTTACTGGTGGTTAACGCCATTTCCCTTTCGTTAGTCGGCTATTTTACTCCTGGATTTACAATAGCCGGTTTTTGGCCAGCCGTGTTTGGGTCAGTTGTATTATCTTTGGTTTCCTGGTTAATCGATCAATTTACAGGAAAGGAAGCCAATAACGATTAAGTTGAAGTTGAATTGATGTTTGCCTTCTCCCACCTCCTTCTCCTGCACTCATGTTGTAGGGTTGCCAAATCCTATCCAGTAACGCTTGTGGGCGAGGAGGTAGGGGGATAGGCAGAGAGGTGAAGCTTT
Source organism: Roseofilum sp. (assembly GCF_982964205.1). Classification (NCBI taxonomy): domain Bacteria; kingdom Bacillati; phylum Cyanobacteriota; class Cyanophyceae; order Desertifilales; family Desertifilaceae; genus Roseofilum; species Roseofilum sp. Next base: position 6,266 of record NZ_CEZBFX010000139.1, read on the forward strand.
TAAATGTGGGTTAAGAAATACGGTTCAGGCGGTTGCGTAGGGAAAGGCGGAAGATCGATCGCATACAGAAGAAGCTAAACAAACCCGATCCACAGAGTAGGGCAATCGCCCATCCGAAAAATTGTCCCACAAACAGAATCGTGCTGGAAATCAAGGTAAACCCAGCACCACAGAGATAGAGTACACTTTGCACTCCTAAGCTCAAAGACTCTAAAAGGCGATCGCTCTCTTTCGCTTTGACGGAAAACGCTAAGTCTCCCGTATCCATCCGTTTCCCTAACTGTGCCAAGAAGCGATCGGTAACCGTTGGTTTTTGAAAAGGGGACTGCACCCATAACTTCACCTGTCGCAGGGTTTCCCCGACTAAATACCCTGTCCCCTTCCCTGCGGCTACTTCCCGAACAAAGGGTTGAGAAGAAGTAGCAAAATTATATTCGGGGTCTAAAATACGGGCAATGCCATCTAAGGTGGTTAAAGCCTTTAACACAAACGTCATTTCTGCGGGTAAGCGAAACGGCTGCTCTTCAAACATAGCATAAAGTTCATCTTTAATTAAGGTAAACTCGCGGAAATTTACAGGTCGTTCCGTAAACCGATCCAACAAAAATGTAATCAAGCGACGCACAGGAGTCATATCTTTCATGGGTTCAATTAAACCCATATTGATTAATGTCTCCACGACTTCGTCGGTATCCTTGCGTAAGACAGCAAAGAAATTGCGGATCATCTGGTCTTTGGCTAAAGATTTAATTTCCCCCATCATGCCAAAATCATAGAAAATAAGTTGCCCTTTAGAGGTAACAGCTAAATTACCAGGATGGGGATCAGCTTGGAAAAAACCATCTAAGAGCAGTTGCTTGAGATAGCAGCAAATGCCCACTTGGTTGATTTTCTGAGGGTCTAAACCGCAAGCGATCAAGGCTTCTCGATTGTCCACTTTAATACCCGGTAAATATTCGATGGTTAAGACCTTGTTTGTGGTATAGCGCCAATAAATCTGGGGGACGAGAATATCGGGATGGTTGACAAAGTTATGCCGAAAACGGTCTGCATTTAAGGCTTCTTGTTTATAGTCAATTTCTTGATAAAGAATGCGGAAAAATTCACCATAGATAGTTCGTAGTTCATATTTGCGCGTCCAAGCGAAGAGGAATTCAGTGACTTGGATGCCTCGATAGATGGCTTTAGCATCCACATCAAATAAGGCTCTTAAGCCGGGACGTTGAACTTTAATCACGACTTCTTCTTGGGTGTGGAGGATGGCGCGATGGACTTGCCCTAAACTGGCAGCAGCGAGGGGTAGGGGATCAAAATTGCGGAAGATTGCGCCTACGGATGCGCCTAGTTCTAGTTCGATAATGGCGATCGCCTCGTCCACGTCAAAGGCTGGAACTCGATCTTGCAGTTGTTCCAATGCTTCTACATATTCGACGGGTAAGAGATCTGCCCTAGTGGAGAGAGATTGACCAATTTTAATAAATGTCGGCCCTAGTTTGAGTAGGGTTTGTACTAAACCCCTCGCCCGTTTGCGTTTGAGAGCGGAAGAAGCCCCCCCACGCCAACGATCCCAGAGTAACAGAGCGATGAAGCGAGTCGCCGCCATAAACACTTGAATTTGGCGAATGATGGGAGAATAGGTGAGTTTTTGCCAGCGCCGCGATCGAGGTTGACTAATTTTGAGCATTCTGGGAATTACCCGTTACGTTCCTTAAATTCTGACTTCTTAGCTACTCTAACCTATTCCCTATTGCCTATTTCCTCGTGGGAAACGCTATCACTCTGGGGGAGGAGAAGGGTAAAACAGGTTTCCCAAGCCGATCCAGAGGCGAGAGGCTCACTACTGACGTTAATGGTTCCTCCTAATTGTTCCACCAAAGCCTTCACGAGGGCTAGACCTAAGCCCGTTCCGGCGATCGCCCGATCCGTAACTCCAGTTCCGCGACGGAATTTGTGGAAAATCTCCGCTAATTCAGTATTCTGAATGCCCATACCTCGATTGGCGATCTCCACAGCTACTCCATCTCTCCCATCTGCGCGATCGGGTTGTACAGAGATCCTAACTTGACTTTGAGCATCGGAGAATTTGCCCGCATTAGCAAGCAACTCTGCTAGAATGCGCTTGAGGCTATCTGGCTCTGTCTCTAGATTGGTCGATTCTGGAGCGATTTCTAGGTTGAGTTTCAACTGCTTATGACTCCATCGAGTTTCAAATCCTGCGGTTGTCGTCTCCATGAAATCTTGCACATCAATAGTTTGACCCTCCATCTCAATTGTCTGCTCTTCTAATTCTTGCAATGTTAATAAGTCATCGATCAGATGAATTTCCTGTTGACATTGGCTCTCCAAAATCTCCAGATATTTTTGTTGACGATCGGGTGAAATTTCCGGTTGACGCAACATCCGGATTGCCAAGCTCATACTGGTTAAAGGAGTCCGCAGTTCATGACTAATGGTACTTAAGAATTCATCCTTCAGTTCATTCAGATGGCGGAGTTCTTCAACCTGGCGGCGAGTTTGTTCATAGAGTTTCGCTTGCACCTTTAGGCTTAATTCGAGTTGAGCGGTGCGCTCTGCCACTAACACTTGAAATTGACGTAGGGTTTGAGGATTTGGGGCAACAGAACAACCCTTCTCTAGGGATACACTCTCCAAATTTACGTTATCATTTTCCATCTTATGATTCCATTCTGGAGAGACAATATCAGTGTAGCCTAGTTTATAATTGGCTAAGTCAACGGGAAGGGTACAAGTTGAATCTGTAGTATTGTTAGTTTTCAAAGCCTTCAGTTCCATCAGTCCTGTACCCCCAGATTCGTGAATAGTTCAGTTAAAAAAGGAGGAAGTATTTAGCTTCCATTCAAGTAGAGACTCCAATAGTGGAAATCAAATGGTTGAAACTCGCTCCAATCTTTGAATCCATTGACTCGAATTTCTTCTGGAGAAATCTCAACTCCAGGTTACAATAATCTTCTACCGTAAGAAATCCGAGAATTCCGCAAACTTTCTTAAAACCGTAAGCGGTTGATTAGAACTTGCACCCAAACTTAGTTCTCTTTTAATGTTTTCTTAAGAAGTAAACCTAGGCTAGGCTATGACCAGCGTACAAGACTCCCTGCCCTCTCGAAACACTGCACCTGAGATCCGCTCGGTGACCTCTTCAACTCAAATAATTGGAACGGTCAAAGGCCCAGGCGAAACAGGGAATCAATATGTATTTATTACAACGAATAATCGTCAAGTGAAAATTGGAGAATTTGTTTATTATTCTTTAATTTCAGGCGATCGGAATCAAAAAATTCTGGGCAAAATCTCTAACATAAGTCTTATCGATCACTTTCCAGATCGCATATTTGCTGACCCAGAAACTAGCCCAGAGGCGATCGCTGCCTTAGTCGGATTTACGGACAAAAACCCCGAACTCTACGAGGTGACTGTAGACGTAATTGGATATTTTCACCGAAGTTTAGGCTTTCTGAATCCTCGCCAGTCTCCCGATCCAGGAGCAAAGGTAATGTTAGCGAGCGATCGCTTCTTGCAGTCCATCATTAACCGCAAACAGCAAGGAGAAATGGGTAGCGCCCACATGGGATCGATTCTCCTGCGTCCCGGAGGCAATGTGCCCGTCGTTTTAGATGTCAAAGAATTAGTCAGTACCCACTTAGCCATTCTCGCGGGCACGGGTTCCGGAAAATCCTATACGGCTGGGGTACTGATTGAAGAATTTCTCGCCCCCCACAACCGCGCCCCCGTCTTAATTTTCGACCCCCACGGAGAGTATGGAACTTTAGCGGACTTACAAGGGTATTCCGCCTTTCACGGCGAAGATGGCTATAGTCCCCAGGTGAAAATTCTGCTGCCAGAAGATGTGCATATCCGCCTGTCATCCTTGGATTACTACGATATTTTGATGCTGTTGCCGACTATGAGCGATCGCCAACAGTCCATCCTCAGCAAAGCCTTTAATATCCTCAAAAAACACAAAAACTCTGAATATCGCTGGGATGTCCAAGACCTGATCGCGGCTGTTTTTGAAGCCGATCGCCAAACCGACGACGAAGGCAACGAAAAAGTCGGAACCTCAGCACCTGCTCTAGAATGGAAACTCGAACGGTTAGAGCGATCGCCCCATTTCCACGCCTACAAACACCTCACCCCCCAAAACCTCTTTGAACCCGGTCAAGTCACCGTTCTGCAAATGAACGAAATCCCCCAAGAAGAACAACAAGTCATCTGCGCCGCTCTTCTACGCCAAAGCTATCAAGCGCGGATGAACACCCAAAAACAAAACCTCCTCCCCGACGATGACAACTATCTTCCCTTCCCCGTCTTCATTCTCCTCGAAGAAGCTCATCGCTTCGCCCCTGCCCACGAACCCTCACGCTGTAAAGCCATGCTGCGAACCATCCTCAGTGAAGGGCGTAAATTTGGTTTAGGAGTCGGACTGATTACCCAACGCCCCGGTAAACTCGACTCCGACGTACTCTCCCAATGCATGAGCCAATTTCTACTCCGCATTATCAACCCTGTAGACCAAGACAGCCTCAAACATGGAGTAGAAGCAGCCGGACGAGACCTGCTCAACGAACTTCCTGCCCTCACCAAAGGTCAAGCTATTATCGCTGGAGCTTGTGTGAATACTCCCGTCCTCTGTCGCATTCGCCAACGCCTCACCCGTCATGGAGGTGAGACTCTCAACGCACCTCAAGAGTGGCAAAATTACTTTCAAAAAGACCAGCAACAACAACGACAAGCCAGCGTTGCCCCTCCAGCCAAAAGAGAATCCCCCCAAGTGTTTAATGGACGAAGTATCGATTAAGGTTGGGCGATCGTTTTCTGTCACTTTCCAGGTTCAATTATAAATGTCTTCTCGCGGTATACCCATGTCTACCAAATCTTGAGCCGGATTAAGTTCAGTGAGGTTTTTATGAATCAAAATTTTACCCTTCTTAATATCAATATGAATAATGCAGCATCAATTCACTTCAACCCTTGCCAACCTATATTCATCCACTGATAATAATCGTGAATTGTATCAAAAACAAGTTGCACTTTAACTTCATCATCATCTCGATCGTCTTTGGTCTATTCACTTAGAATATTTTCTATTGCTAGAGTGCCTTAAACTCCAATCTAACTCCTAACCAACTGATTCACTGCTATAATTACCAGCACGAAGTGTAGGAGTGTTTTCCATGCCAATAGAAGGTCTTTTCCCAATTATATTGCTTGTCGCTACATTTTTGTGTTCTCTGGTCGCTGGATTTCTATTGGCTTTTGCAATAGTTGTTATGCCAAGCATAAAACAATTAAACGACCGGGAGTTTATTCGAGCATTTCAAGTCATTGATGGCATTACAGTACTTTGCGCTGTAACGGAGTACAGTATCATTAGAGATCAGTCATTGCGAATGGAA
>NZ_CEZBFX010000140.1:0-11646 GCF_982964205.1 Roseofilum sp.
TTGAGAATAGGAATTTTGCAGGAGCAGTCCTCTCTCATCTCTGAACACCAGGTGAATCACCTGGTGATAGCAGTTGCGCCTGAAAGTGAGAGAGATTTTTAGGGGTTTTGGGAGGGGTTGCCAGTTTCTCTCAGGGAACCCCTTGAATTTCTCTATGAAATCTATAGAAAACTCTAATTACTATCTAACTCATTCAACCTATTTCTTGCACCTTATTTTTGGAGGTGTTATGGTGAGTTTAGGCAGATTTTAGGCAGAGCAGCGAGCTTTGGTTCCGCCATTCGTGGATAAAACTCTCGGTGTTAAAAGCTTTTGAAGAGGGCGAACGACGGGAGTTGAACCCGCGAATGGCGGAACCACAATCCGCTGCCTTAACCACTTGGCTACGCTCGCCATAAATTCAGACTATAGCCTAGTATAGCACAGGTCTAGGTAATTAACCACTCTGGGCAGAAATTTTTTCTAAGAAACCAGTCGCAATTCTTTGGGAAGCACCAGGTTCGCCCATCCGCCGTCTGCCATTGGCATAGATCAATTGTAGGAGATCGGGATCGTGTAAAAGGTCTTGGAGGGTTTGGGCTACGGCTTGAGGGCTTTTGACTGGTATCACGGATGGGCCGAGAAGTTGGGCTTGCACTTGGGCAAACTGGGAGGTAAATTGAGGGCCTTTTCCGGGGAAAGTCAGGGCCGGTTTACCGAGACCGACAAATTGTTCAGTGGCAGTTCCGGCCATGGCCAGGGCAAAATGGGCTTGTTGTAGACAACAATTATAGGCGTTTTCAGTTAAGAACAATGTGCCATTACTGAGGGTATAGCAGAGTGTTTCTGGAGAAGGCAGAGCCATGCCTTCGGGGGGGGCTTTGCGCCGCCATCCAAAGGATTCCAGGATTTGGCCAAAGGTTTCTAAACCTATTCCGGGAGCGATCGCCGCAAACACCCTTATCGGTCGATGCAATCCTGGAAATGGTTTCGGTTCGCCCATAACTTGCCCCACTGCAGTTAATAGCACCTGCCAATTCTCATAGGCTTCTGGAGCGCGGGAACCGGGGAGTAAAACTAATGCCAAGGGTTTCTCTTTTTCCTCTTCTTCGGGTTCCTGCTCCACTGGTAATAAATCATCCATCATTGGATTCCCACAATCAAACACCGGTAACTGCTGCCATTGTTGCAGGGTTTGAGCCGTTAACCGATCCCTGGGAAACACTCCCTTACAGCGCCGCCGTGCCATTAACCAGCGCTCCCAAGGCAAATACACCGAACCGGACCAACCCTGGGCGAAACTGGCGGTTAAGGGCCCATTTTCATCCCGAATCCAGTATTCTGACTTGGCTGTCGCTACAAATCCATAAGGTAAACCACTGAGCCAAGCTAACAGTAGGGGTATAATATCTCCAACAGCTAAGACTGCGCCGCCATCTTTTGCCCAGGAGCGAATAGCTTGATACTGTTGCCAAATGAGTTGCAGCATTCCCGCTTTGACATCTTTGGCTAACTGGTGACTCTCCATATATACAAATCCACCAGAGGGCATCGCTTTGACTGGGCCAATCAGAGGAATATCCATGTGCCGATAGGCTTGACCTTCTCCCACCAAGGACAAAGCTGATAATTCTGGGGGATTGGGGGTGGCTCTCAATTGGCGTAAGATGCGAGTGGCGATCGCATCTTCCCCATGGCCATTACTCAAGCACAGGACTCGCATGGTTCAATGAAAAATTAAAAATTGGTTTGATCTTACAATAGCGCCGTCAGCAATGGGGAATAGGGAATGGGAAATAGGACAATTACCCCTCTTCTAAACCTTGAATCCGGTCTTCTTTGCGATCGCGATCCGAAACAATAATCAGCCGATTGTACCTTCTGAAGATTTCCTAATCGATCGCTGCTGCAATGTTGCCTCGGGAATTAAATAATCTCGCTACATAATCTGGCACATGATTAATCTTCCTCAAGGGCACTCTAGGAATCACCTCTACTACACTGGAACTCTCAATAGCATAAGAATCTTTTCCCAGATAGAAGAGTAACATTAACCGGGTAATTGCCTAGAGTCCTGAGAACACCTTTCAACAGAGGCATGAACAATGAATAATGAACAATTGTCAGAGATAAGGGGCCGGTTCGCTATTCTCCCATTACCCATTACCCGCGCAAAGCGCTATATACTTTTGATTAGCATAGAACCGGAGTAGAGATTAGTCGATCGCCATGCCTGAATCCTTAAGACTTGATGAAGCCGTCGAATTTGCGGAGAACCCAGAACCCCGTTGTCCCTGTGTCCTCTTGCTTGATACCTCTGGTTCCATGCAAGGAGAGAGCCTTGATGCTTTACACGAGGGCTTAGAAACCTTTCGCACTGACCTGAATAAAGATACCTTAGCTGCTCGTCGGGTGGAAGTGGCCATTATCAGTTTTAATAATGAAATCAAGGTAGAACTGGACTTTGTAACTGCCGATCAATTTGAAACCCCCAAACTCAAATCCCAAGGAATGACTTATATGGGAGGTGCAATTAATACAGGCTTGGATTTAATTGAAGCCCGAAAAGCTGAATATCGCGCCAATGGAATTGCCTATTATCGTCCTTGGGTATTTTTAATTACTGATGGCGCACCCCAAGGGGAACCAGAAGAAGTGGTGCAAAAAGCCGCTCAACGCATCCAACAAGCAGAAAATAATAAACAAGTAGCCTTTTTTGCCGTGGGTGTGGAAAATGCTGATTTAGCCCAGTTAAGCGAGATTGTGGTGCGGACTCCCGTAAAATTAAAAGGACTCAATTTCGTGGAAATGTTTCTGTGGCTATCTGCTTCTATGTCTGCTGTTTCCCATTCTAAGATTGACGATCAAGTGGCGCTTCCTCCTCCAGGTTGGGGAACGGTTTAAGGAGTCAAGCAGTGGAGAAAGATAAGATCGCTGGAAATGGAATAAGGTAGAGTAGGAAAAGATCCCCCTAGACCCACCTGAAAAAGAAGGATTGAGGGGGATGAAAATGTATCGGATAAAAGGAGAAAGTGTTGCGAGTAATAATTAATCAGTAAACGGTTTCAAAATTCAGGAGTAATTGAGGCAAGAACCATGAGTAAACCGATCTTTGAATTAGTTGATGAACTGCCCACAGATAATATTACCATTAAGTCGTTACGTGCCCTGGATTTTGTAGTTCCAGGAGAGTGGAATAACTTGGTGGGGTTTGAGAATAGCATCCGCACCATTACCGGAGAGGAAGATCCGGAGATGATCGAAGCGATTGGTAATCGCGCGATCGAACTCTTCAATGATAAAGCTGAAGGCTATCAACGGGCCCTTTGGCTCTATCAAACCGTCAGTGGAGCAGGTCGGGCCTTGGGAGCAGCTTCGTTAGCGAATAGGGTTGGTGATAAAATTCCTTTAGTGGGTGGTTTGTTAACTAGCCTGACTCCCAAACCGGGTAAAGCTCAAACGATTGATTTATCGTTAAAAGTCGTGGCGGAATTGCTCGGATTTTGCTCAATTAATGGAATTCCTGGGGATAGTATTGGGGATTTTGTTGGTGCTTTAGGGGATTATAGTGGTGAGTCGTTAATGCGGATGGCGGCCCTGGTTTGTTTTGATGGTTTAATTCCGTTAGGGCCAGACTTTTTAGGTGTAGCTGCGGATTGGATTGGTGGTCTTTCTACGAGTGATTTAGAACAAAATCAGGGATTCCGGGCGATAGAAGATGCAATCCCTGGCGGTGATAAAGAGAGTAAGTTGGGCTTTATTGGTGAATCGTTTGGTTCGGTTTCCAATTGGATGGGTGATTTTGTCAGCGATCGCGGCATTACGCCAACGAATGTAGCCAATAGTCTCCAAAGCTTTGTCGAATTCAGCGATGATAAATTAGACTATTTGGCTGCATTCCTGGATGTGAGTACCAATTATTATGAACATACTGGAATTCAGACCCTAGCCCATCGTTTAATTGAACGTGCAGTTGCCGAAATTTAAGGAAATACAGGGATAGGGAGACACGGCAATAGAATCCTATTCCCTATTCCCTATTCCCTATTCCCTATTCCCCCTTCCCCATTCCCTATTCCCCATTCCCTATTCCCTATTCCTTTTCAATCCTCCAACTCACGACGGATATTGAAACAACACCATTCTTTCCGTCGCCAAAGAGTTGCCACCATCCAACCATGTTGTTCTAAAGCATCAGCAACGGGTTTGGCTTGATCTAAGAGGACACCGCTGATTACTCCCCAGGTGCTGGGTTTAGAGATCGCCTCAAATTTGGGAATGAGATCGATCACGACTTCAGCCAAGATATTACAAAGGATGCCATCAACGGGGGTAGGGAGGGTTTCGATCAGTTCATGGATACTCCCTTGAGCAGCGATCAGGCGATCGCTTCCTAAATGATTGAGTTTGCTATTACCGATTGTCGCTTGAATAGCTAGGGGATGGGTATCAACGGCATAGACTCGATCCGCGCCCAACAATAGAGAGCCAATGGATAAAATGCCTGAACCACACCCAATATCAGCTAAAACTAAGTCTTGGTTTTTTTCGGGTTCACCTAGGCGCATTTCTAACGATTCTAAGCAAAGTTGGGTGGTAGCATGACCTCCTGTACCAAAGGCAATCCCCGGATCTAAGTATAAGATGTGTCTATCTGGGGCTTCGGGAGGAGATAACCAAGCAGGACAAATGATGAAGCGATCGCCAATAGATTCCGGTTCCCAATGCTTTTTCCAGGTAATTGACCAATCTTCGTCCTCAATTAAGTGCCAGTGAACGCCAGGAACGGGTAGAGAAACAGTAAGGGCATCTTGGCGAAAACCAATAGATAAAGCTGCTAAATCAAGCAATTGGGCTTTTTCTTGGGGTAAGTAGGCTTGCACTAATCGAGCGTTAGCTTTATTTTCGCTGCTGGTTCCTTGACAGCCAAATCGATCTAAACGCCAGAAAATCAGATCTTCTAAGGCTGGATCGCAGAGTATTTGAATTTCCCACCAGTGATTTGCCACAACCCCTAAGCCTCCCTTAACGCCTTTTCCTGCAATGATTTATTCTTGACTTTATCAAAATATGGCGCTTTCCGCTGGGAATGAGGGGTTGGCAATAGGCGTTCTGCGCGTCTCCAGGTCCCCGCGTCCTTCTATTCCTTCTCTGTCCATTGTCTTTGGCTTTCGTAGAGAATCAGAGCAGCAGAGATCGCCACATTCAACGATTCTACTCCCTCAGCAATAGGAATACTCACCTGGCGATCGGCTAAGTCGAGCAATTCTGACGATAATCCTGCCCCTTCATTGCCCAATACTACCCAAGTCGGTTGTGTCCAGTTAATATCCCAGTAAGATTGGGGAGCATTAGCAGTTGTAGCGATAATTTGCATCTCCTGTTGACGGCATTGGGCGATAAAGTCGGGTAAACTCGGTTGTATTGCCATGGGAACCTGAAACCATGCGCCCGCAGAAGCTCGTAGGACTTTAGGATGGTCTAAATCGACACTATCTTGGCTGAGGGCGATCGCCTCTAAACCGACGGCGGCACTGGTGCGAAGTATGGTGCCTAAATTACCCGGATCTTGCAGAGTTTCTAGGATCAGTCCTAGTCTATGAAGTCGCGGGGATAGGGATTTGGGGGCATCTCGGCGGAGAGTAGCAATTACGCCATCAGGATTGACCGTAGTGGCGATCGCCTTTAACACCTCAGCACTCACTTGCTCCACCCGTTGACAGCACTCTTGCAGTTGCGCTCCTAGCTGGGCATTTTTTTGCCACCATTCGGGAGTATAGGCGGCACTCTCTAAAGCCGCATTCACCTGACAAGCGGCTTCTACCAAATGGGTTCCTTCTAGTAAGCATAATTGGGCGATTTTACGCCCCTTGGCTTGATGCAACTTTCGCAATTGCTTCACCCAAGGATTTTGAAGACTGGTTAACATAGCACTTTGCGCTAGGGAATAGGGAATGGGGAATGGGGAATGGGGAATAGGGAATGGGATTGTGGTATATGGCTTTGGGGATTCAATAGCATACTTCATAACAGCACAAAGTGCTATATTTCTAAACGATTTAAGTCTGCCAATGGACTTGGGGGACATCCGTTCGTACCCGAATTTTCCCTTGAGCAATGACAACCTCCACCGTTGCCCGTCGGCGAATGGCATCATAGGGACTATCCGCATCCAGAATAATGATATTCGCCGGTTTACCCACTTCTAAGCCATATAAATTAGATCCATTTAAAGTTTTTGCGCCCCCTGTAGTCACCATATCGTAGCAAGCCTTCATTTCTGGTATCCCCGTCATCTGACAGACATGAACCGCCATATGAGCAACTTCTAACATATTGCCCGTTCCCAGAGTATACCAAGGGTCTTGGATACAATCATGACCGAGGGACACATTTAAGCCATTTTGCCATAACTCTTTGACACGGGTAACGCCGCGCCGTTTGGGATAGGTATCGGTGCGTCCTTGCAGGGTAATATTAATTAAAGGATTGGCAATAAAGTTAATCTTCGCCCGTTTCAGCAACCCCATCAGCTTAAAGGCATAGGCATTATTATAGGAGCCGAAAGCCGTTGTATGACTCGCCGTTACTTGGGAACCGAGTCCACTACGAATCGCACAGGCAGCAACCACTTCTAAAAATCGGGCTTGATCGTCATCAATTTCATCGCAGTGAATATCGATTAATTTATGGTACTGTTGCGCCAGTTCAAAGATGCGATGAACAGATTTTACCCCATCTTCACGGGTAAATTCATAATGAGGAATTCCCCCAACCGCATCTGCACCCAATTGTAGCGCAGTTTCTAAAAGCTGTTCGTTTTGGGGTTGTCCGTAAATGCCATCTTGGGGAAAGGCAACGACTTGCAGGGTTAGCCAGTCTTTTATCTGCTCTCGCAAGTCCAATAAGGCTTTTAAGGCAATCAAGTTAGGTTCGCTCACATCAGCATGGGTGCGTACCCAAAGGACTCCTTGTGCGGCTTGCTGCTTGAGCGCTTTTAAGGCTCTTTCTTGAACTTCTTCGTAACTTAAGGATTGCTTGCGATCGCCCCAAATGGCAATCCCTTCAAACAGGGTTCCGCTCTCATTCCAGCGCGGATCTCCCGCAGTCAGAGCAGAATCGAGATGAATATGGGACTCCACAAACGGAGGACTGATCAACTTATCCTTTACCCATAATTCCTGTTGACTGGGAGCATTGATTTCTGGGGCAATAGCCGCAATATGACTGCCGGAAATTGCCAGATCCAGGCGATCGCCGTCTGGAAAACGCCCCCCTTTAATCACTAAATCATACATACTTTCAACTCACCCATTACCAATTACCAATTACCAGCGCGTTTCATGTCCGCGAAGCGGAAAGCGCTATAAGATAGATCGATATGCCCCGCCCAACCTATGTTATGAGATATTGCCTCAACCCGGACTGCAAGCAACCTAAAAATTCTGACAGCAATACAGTTTGTCAAAGCTGTCGAAGTGCCCTGTTGCTCAAAGACCGGTATAAAGCGCTCAAATGTATTGGTCAAGGGGGTTTTGGGCGCACGTTTCTGGGGATCGATCTCGATAAACCTTCCCAACCCTATTGTGTCATCAAGCAGTTTTTTCCCCAAGCCCAGGGAACCAACAATGTGCAAAAGGCAACCCAATTGTTTGAGCAAGAGGCAGTACGACTAGACGATCTGGGACAACATGCCCAAATTCCGGCTCTCTATGCCCACTTTACCCAAGATTCTCGGCAATATCTGGTACAAGAATTTATTGATGGGCAAAATTTAAGCCAGGTTCTAGAACAAACGGGACGATTTAATGAGAACCAAATCCGCGATTTACTCTATAATCTTCTGCCGGTTTTAGATTTTATCCATCATCACCATATCATTCATCGAGATATTAAACCAGAAAATATCCTTTTGCGTGAAAATGGAGAACTGGTTTTGGTAGATTTTGGTGCGGCGAAATATGCCACATCAACAGCTTTGTTAAAAACAGGAACAACGATTGGCACGCCGGAATATTTAGCGCCAGAACAAGGACGGGGACGGGCCGTTTTTTCCAGCGATTTGTATAGTTTAGGGGTAACTTGTCTGCATATGCTGACTGGAAAGTCACCGTTTGAGCTATTTGATATTCATGAAGATACTTGGATTTGGCGGCAGAATTTGGACGATAATCCAATTAGTGAACCCCTAGCAACAATTATCGATCGCCTCATCGCCGATGCCATTAATCATCGCTATCATTCTGCCCAAGAGGTTCTCAAGGATTTGCAAGGTTTGCCGACTCTGGATTGTCGGGTTAATCAGCCCACAGCAACGATAAAACCAGTCGTGTCAGCCTTAGCGTCTCAGTTCCCTTCCATTCCTTCATCGGATCGATGGCAGTGCGTGCATACTCTCAGTGGTCATACGCAATGGGTGGGCGCAGTAGCGATACATCCAAATGCCAGGGTAATTGCCAGTGGCTCGGAAGACCAAACGGTCCGCTTCTGGGATGGGGTGACGGGAGAGCATGAGGGAACCCTCCGCCGTCATGCTTTATACGTGAATGCGGTGGCGTTTAGTCCCAATGGTCAGTTTTTAGCCAGTGGGGGAGACGATCGCGCGATCTATGTATGGGATTTGCAACAAGGGGAATGGGGAGCGCAGTTGGGAGAGAGTCATGTAGGGGATCGGAGAAGTTATGGAGACGCGATTAATGCGATCGCCTGGAATCCTCAAGGAACGCTGTTGGCAAGTGCCAGTAAAGACCGCACCGTAAAGGTTTGGCAACTTGACCCCACCGATCCTTGCTACGGAGAAGCGATCTATACTCTCACCGGTCATTTAGCCTCCGTGCGAGCGGTGAGTTTTAGCCCCGATGGGCAAATTATTGCCAGTGGCAGTGATGATAATAGTATTAAACTGTGGCATGTTGGGCGGGAAGTTGAGTTTGCAACTCTCGGAGATTTGGCTTCCCGCTTAAAGATTGTCAACGCCTTAGCCTTTAGTCCCGATGGAAAGATTCTCGCCAGTGGGGGTTGGGATAATTTGGTGAAACTGTGGGATTTTGAGACGGGGAAAACGGTGCAGATATTTGAGGGACATCAGGATTATGTGCGATCGCTTGCTTTTAGTCCCGATGGTCAATTTTTGGTCAGTAGCAGTGACGATCGCACCCTCAAAATTTGGCAAGTACAAACGGCTACTTTATTAACCACCTTAGACGGTCATCAAAATTCCGTCAATAGCGTTGCTTGGAGTGCCAATGGTCAATTTATTGTCAGTGCAAGTGCGGATAAAACCTTGAAGGTTTGGCAAGGAGAAGCCCATCAACCCAAAATTCAAGATCGAACCGTCCAACAGATGACTCGCTCTACTCCCGTTACTCCTCGCCAACCCAAACGCCCCGTATATCGCCCTTCTGTCCATCAACCTTGGCTTGACTGAAAGGAAATAGGGACTTTAACATTGACTGTAAAATTATCCTGTGGAGCCAGAAACCGGGTTTCTTGCAACTCTGCTTGGTTATTCCATATCTGTGTAGAAACCCGGTTTCTTTGCCCTCACCAATGCGATCGCAAAGCAATGCGTAGCATTATCGCGCTACCATAAGAAAGATTGATCTCGTACAGAAGAAATGACACCATCAGAATTACGCGATCGCATCCTAGCATTGCCTGTAGGCGTTAGCGGAGCTTTCCGTTCATGTCCGAAGGAAAGGAATCGCTGGCACTTAGTCCAAGCTCTCCTCAATTCCATTCAAGCCGAAACCAGCGCTTCTCATGGCGAGACGAATGGAGCATCTCCAACGGCTGAGAGTTCTGCATCTGAAAAGGAAACAAAAGCGCCGAAACCGGGACTCAATCGAGGCGCAATGGTGATGAGTGCCGATTTTGATGACCCTTTAGAGCTGTGTGGGTTTCTCCCGCAACGGGTTGATCCTCTGGCATTCCAGCAGGAAATCCGGGAAGAATGGAATAAATAGATCTTGAATTAATACCCTGTAGGGGCGGGTTATACCCAAATCTAGGACACTAACCCATCAATTCCCAAAACCCGCCCCCACCCCACCGGAAACCCAGAACCATTGTTAATTGTTAATTGTTCATTATTAAGCGCTAAATCTATGAGCATTCTGATTTCAGATGACATCCTCCAAGCCTCACACCTTACCCAAGATGAATTTTGTCGCGAGATTGCTTTACATTTCTTCCAAACCGGAAATTTAACTTTAGGGTATGCCAGTCAGTTAGCGCGGATGTCTCCACAGCAGTTTCGCCAACTTTTGCAGGAGCGCAGTATTCCCCTTTACTCTTATGATGTGGAAGATTTTGAGTTGGATATCCAGAACTTGCGAGAATTAGGGCGATTGTGATTATCATCAGTGATACATCCGTGATTACGAGCTTGGCAGCAATTTCCCATCTGCACCTTTTGGCGGAACTCTACGATCGCCTCATCATTCCCGAAGCAGTATATCGCGAACTGGTCGCGATCGAGCCACCGGTTCCTGGAGCGGTTGAAGTGAAAACGGTTCCCTGGTTAGAAGTAAGGCAAGTTACCAATAATCAGGAAGTTGTCCGCCTTCAGGAAGAGGTAAGGTTAGATCCGGGGGAATCTGAGGCGATCGCCCTGGCGTTAGAATTGAAAGCAGATTTGCTCTTGATCGATGAGCGTTGTGGTAGAGCAGAAGCCCATCGGTTAGGGCTGAGAATTACGGGATTACTGGGTATGTTAGTAGAAGCCAAGCAGAAAAATTTGCTCAGTTCGGTAAAGCCTTTAATGGATGATTTGATTGCCCGATCGCAGTTTAGAATCTCTCCAGCATTGTATCGTCAGATTTTGGGGATGGTTGCAGAAACAAACGATCGCTACAATACAGAGTAAAAAATCGGGCGATCGCGCTATCCTAAAAATAGTTGACGTAGCACGCAAGAGATGACATTACCAGAACTACGCGATCGCATCCTAGCATTACCCATAGGCGATCGCTGGTACTTAGCCCAAGCACTCCTCAATTCCATTCAAGCCGAAACTACTGGTTCTCATGGCGAAACGAATGAAGTATCGTTATCCGAACAGGAACCGTTTGAAAATCATGCAGATTACCATTGAACTCCCTAGCGATATTGCGAATCAATTCCAACCTGTGGATGCTTCGCGCCGAATTTTAGAACTCATTGTAGCTGATGAGTATCGCCAAGGTCTTATCGGAGCCGCTCAAGTCCGTTCAAGACTTAATTTGGGTTCTCGTTGGCAAGCTTATGAATTTCTGAAACGAGAAAAAGCTTATCTACCTTATATAACTGAGGATCTAGAAGAAGATTGTCAAACTATTGCCTCTATTTTAGCTAATCAATGATTGAGGAAGCGATCGCCCTCTCATAACCCCCAGCTTCCAGAAACCGGGTTTCTGACCAAATCTGTTCTACTATTCCATATGCTCGTAGAAACCCGGTTTCTCCCCAATCGCCTCATTGTTCATTGTTCATTCAATCGTAGGGGCGGGTTATACCCAAATCTAGAACACCAAACCACCAATCCTCTAAACCCGCCCCCACCCACCGGAAACCCAACCCACCAGCCCAGAACCATTGTTTCGGCTATCGCCGACCTGAAAATTGTTAATTGTTCATTGTTCATTGTTCATTCAATCGTAGGGGCGGGTTATACCCAAATCTAGAACA
>NZ_CEZBFX010000141.1:0-11540 GCF_982964205.1 Roseofilum sp.
CGCAATGACTGATCTCAATGATACTGTACTCCGTTACAGCGCAAAGCGCTGTAATGAATACTCTCAGACAATTACCTCAATAGAAATCATGAGTGGCAAAATTAAAGAGAAATGGTATCAGTGGGGGTTTCAGATTATTTTCTGGCGAAAGTGAGAGAAGAGGTTTATGGCGCTTTGCTTGCGTTATGAAACAAGCTTGAATCGTCTCTCTCCATGTACCACAACCCTATTCCCTATTCCCCAGCGCAAAGCGCTATGATCATTTCTTCATCTGGTCTTTTAAATCTTGCAACTCTTGATCGGCTTCCCAACGGCGAAATTCTTCTTCTAACCGATCGGGACTACTACCCATGGGAGTGTAACCCTGATTCCAACCAGGAGGAGAATTGGTTGTTTTTTGTTCTTCACTGGCACTGGCTTGAGCTTCCATTTCCATTACCCTAGCGTGAACCTCTTCCTTGCGTTTCTTAATTTCCTGATATAACTCTTTTGCTTTCAGAATTCTCTGTTTACAGCCTTGCATTTTTCCCCATAATTGATTCCCTTTATGCAAGAGAGCATTTTCCCGTTCTTGGGCTGCATTTGCTAAATCCATCCGCCCTTTTGCAGTTGCCTTTTGCACCCAAGTATGCCAACGCTGAATTTCCTGAGCCGTTGCCATAATTTCTTCTTGGGCTTGTTTTTCCTGACGCTGTAAATCGACAATCAGGCGCAGAGTATCTTCCTGTTGTTCATGGAGTTGATCTTCTAAAATCGACAGCTCTAACTGGGGATGCTTGCGCAGAAACTCATCCAAACGATCTTCTAAAAAGCGATTGATATCATCAAAAATACCCACTGTTTCCGATCCTCCTCGCTGATATCAGCATAAACCAGTTGTAGGGGCAGGTTTACAAAAAGTTGGGTTAGAAAGCCAGAGAATAAGTAAACCTGCTCCTACGATCAAAACTTTTGACCGACAAATACCGATCGCACTTCACCATTACGACGAATGACTGCTTCTTGATTGACAATATCCACCAACATCCATCCACTCGAACCAATCATTTCTCCGACTTGAAACCGCCGAGACATGCCCTCAATTTCAAATAAGGCAGCCGAGCGATCGCCCAATTCCAGAATTCCCGTCAACATCATATTCTCTGGCGGACTCTCTTGTGGACTACTACTCGCCTGGGGAGCAACGGGTGACGACACGGGGGAAGGAGAAGCGCTATCATCAATAGGACTCGGCAACGGTGCAGCAGCCACCTCTGGAGAAGGTGCAGGTGCTGGAGTCGGTTGATAAACGGGAATATACACCCGCTCCAAAATTTGACTCGGAGCAGATGGAGAGGTTTCAGGAGCTTCACCTTCAGAGTCACTCAGTTCTTGCTCCTCCTGATTTTGCTCCAACTGATCCTTTAACTTCAAAGTACGTTGCATATAATTGGCAAACTCTTCATCCGCTAAAGCTGTGGAGGACAAATCAACCGGAGCCATGGGTTCTGGACTCGGTTGATTCGAGGGTAAGAACTGGGCAAACTGTTGGCGTATCCCTTGTCCTCCCTGGCTGCTGGATATCCACCAACCTAGGGGAAGGGCGATCGCCGCTCCCAACCCAACTAATAGCCAACGATCCCACCAAGGTTGAACCGTTGGTGCAGGGGGAGCCACTGGAAGCCCCTCTTCTTCCTGTAATACCGTTGGTTCTAAATCCTGTGCCCAGTTTGCCCATTCTATCTCTGGGTTTTCCTCAGTAGAGGAACTCATTTGGCTCTCCTCTACTGTTGTCAATGTATTCGTCTGATTCCCGATCTGAGAGATACGGGTTAAACTGGCTAATTCTGGGGAGATCTGAGCCAAATTTTCGGCGATCGCCTGGGGCAACTTCATCGAAGGAATATCCAAGGGTTTGAGCGAAACAGATTGCGGTTGCACCGGTTCCTTCGGCAGAGTGCCGCCGCGATCTAACACACGGTCAATATCTTCAAACAAATCATCCATCAACCCATTGACCTCTTGTTCCATTGACCAAGAAGCCATAGGGATAGAATCTGTATTCAAGTCAGACTCGTTATCACGTTTATCAAAATCCCGATCCATAGCAGAGGGTTCGTTTAATCTTTTTGGCTCAATGGGTTGCACTGATTTTATGCCATCACTTTAACATGATGCCACTGTAATGGGTAATCGATAATCGGTAATTGGTAATTGAGAATGGGGAATCTCCGCGTCTCCCTATCCTCCATTCCCCCGCTCCATCTCAAAAAAAACCCCTTAGCGGGGGAGCCAAGGGGAATCATCAGGGTGCATCTACCATACCACTATCCCTAGCTGGCTCTTCTGAATCCGGAAGAGTGGGAATTTTTTTGAGAATCCCTCTTCAATAGATTATTCACCGATCGTACCCAACCACCTATTATTCTGTAGCGATCAGGCGATCGCCCAATTCTCTATTTATGGGTGATAATAGGAAAATTGAGACTCGTTTGCACAGTACCATTATGACCTCAGCAGTAACCTCCAACCCATCTGAACAGCAAAACACCGCTTTACCTCCTTTACCAGTAACCATCATCACAGGGTTCCTCGGAAGTGGGAAAACAACCCTGCTTAATCATATTCTCAGTAACCAACAGGGCGTAAAAACCGCTGTTCTCGTCAATGAGTTTGGTGAAATAGGGATTGATAATGAGCTAATTGTTTCCACTGGTGAAGATATGGTGGAATTGAGTAATGGTTGTATTTGCTGCACCATTAATAATGAGTTGGCTGATGCTGTTTATCGCGTCTTAGAACGCCAACAAAACTTAGATTATTTGGTGGTAGAAACAACAGGAGTCGCCGATCCCCTTCCAGTAGCACTCACCTTTTTGGGTACGGAATTACGAGATCTAACCCGTCTAGATTCGATTGTCACACTGGTGGATTCGGAGAATTTTAGCTTGGATTTGTTTAATTCAGAAGCAGCCTATAGTCAGATCGCCTATGGGGATATTATTCTGTTGAATAAGACGGATCTGGTCGATGAAGCAGATCTGGATAATTTAGAGGTGAAAATCCGCGATATTAAGCCCGATGCTCGGATTTTAAGGACGGTGAAAAGTGATGTGTCCTTACCATTGGTTTTGAGTGTGGGCTTATTTGAGTCCGATAAATATTTTGAAGAAGAGGGAGATCATAGTCACGACCATCATAACCATCACGAGCATCACGATCATGACCATGACCATCACGATCATGATCATCACCATCACAACCATGAACATCACCACGATCACCATCATTCTCACCATTTGGAAAATGATGGATTTATGTCGATTTCATTTCAGAGCGATCGCCCCTTTTCGATTAAGAAGTTTCAAAAGTTTCTCGATCACCAGTTACCCGCAAGTATTTTTCGCGCTAAGGGGATTCTCTGGTTTGAAGAAAGCCCCATGTGCCATATCTTCCACCTGAGTGGTAAACGATTTACGCTCGACGATAAAGAATGGAAAGGGGAACCGAAAAACCAGCTTGTGTTAATTGGTCAAGATTTGGACAAAGAAACGCTGCTTTCCCAGTTGAATAATTGTTTAACTCTACCTTCAAACGATCGCGGTAAAGGCTTTGGGGGGTAAGGAGTTCTTGAGGGTGAGTTCTTAACGTACCCTACTCGTTTAGTGAATTTATTTCTTTAATTGAGAGATAGAGACTAGCAATGAAAGACTATCACATCAATATTTTCTACAGTGAAGCAGATGAAGCCTACATCGCCGACATTCCGGATCTCAAATATTGTTCAGCTCTGGGAGACACTCCCCAAGAAGCCCTAGTAGAAGTGCTTCAAGCCAAGGCATTATGCTGGGAAACTGCACGCTCACATCAAAAAAACATCCCAATACCACAATACCAGCCGGCTCTCTATGAACTGGCTGGACATTAATCTTGCCCCTCAATAATTGTCTTATAGCGCTTCTCACTTCTGGAAGAGTACAGCTTAAAGCCTTAGATCCTAAGCAATACAAGCTATTCCCTATTTCCTAGAGTGAAGCGCTATAAGAGTCCCGTTAAGCACTTTTGAGGGTAGACTGAAGTGGAGTTAAGGATTGCCAAAACTTGAGAATCTGTCTTTTCACCAGTTGGGCATGAGTATGATGGAAAAAGTAGCGTCCATGGGGACATTCCCAAAGGCGATCGCTCTCTTTTAACCAAGGTTTCCATCCTTCACATAAGCTCGGATCGATGACTAGATCCTGTTGTCCCCGACTGATGAATAGGGGAGGATCGAGTTCACTCGGAAGAATTTGAATACGTCGATAAAGCGAATGGGGAGAGAGGGACGTTCTTAAATCTTTCTCTAGGATTCTCACTAATTCTTCAACGACGGGTGGGGAATGAGGGCCAAAGAGATTATAGGCGGTTTGGGTTAAGATGCGATCGCGCGAACAGGGCAGTAAGCCTAATTGTACATAGTAATGGGCTTGCCAATCGATCGCTGGATATACCCCGACAGAGAGCAACGCCAGCGATCGCACATTTTGTGGATAGCGACGACCATATAATAGAGCTAACAAGCCTCCTGTTCCATGACCGAGTAGATGTAAGGGGCGATCGTGCTTTTTGATATGATGATGGAGTAATCCTAACGCTTGATTTAAACAACTTCCTTCATCTTCTGTTTGCTCATATTGCCATTCTGCAAGCGGTACATGGGCAGATAATAGCCTCAGCAGGGGACGATGGAAGCGGCGAAAACTGGGACTGACATTAATCCACAAGACATCCGGTAATTGAGTCATGAATAATTCCAAGAAGAAGAAGGACGAAAAATAAAGGTAAGTTTAACCATGGTTAGGGATTTAAACTTACCTACTCAAACAAAAACTGAGCTGCTCAAAGAAATGAAGCGAATTTCAAGCGTTGTTTATCTTATAAACCAAATTCTTTTTTGACTTGCTCTACCCAAGTCTTAATTCGTCCTTCACTCAATTCGGGTTGATTATCTTCATCAAGAGCCAAACCAACAAATTTCCCATCCCGGATTGCTTTAGATTCACTAAAATCATATCCATCAGCGGGCCAATAGCCAACCGTTTCCCCTCCTAACTCAGTAATTTTTTCCTCTAAAATGCCGATAGCATCTTGAAAGTTATCGCCGTACCCGATTTGATCTCCTGTGCCAAAATAAGCAACTTTTTTCCCGTTAAAATCAACACTATCGAGTCCATCTTCATAAAACCCTTCCCAGTCACTAGCGAGTTCGCCGATATTCCAAGTCGGACAAGCAATAATCAAATATTGATAATCGCCGAAATCATCTGCACTAGCATCAGCCATATCATGTAAGGCAACAACAGAATCACCGCCAAATTCCTTTTTAATTGCCTCGGCAGCCTCTTCGGTCTTGCCGGTTTGAGTTGCAAAAAATAGTCCAATGTTTGCCATTTTTACTTTATCCATTCAGAATCAGTTAATACAAAAAGAGGGGTTTCAATCTTGATATTCCTTCAGAAACCCCTCACAAAAAGAGGAGAGAATCAAAACAACTTGCTGACCCGGAGAAGTCCTACTAGCCTTCTACAGCATTGAGGGCTTTTTCTACGCGGCGAAAATCAAATCCCATTGCTCGTAGAGCGTGCCACAGATGGCCTTGTAGGAAAAAGAAGGCGAGGAAAAAGTGGGCATTTGCTAACCAACACCGTGAAGTATGAGCACCTCCAGGTAAATCAACGGTATCGGCAAAATAAGGCACAATTCCCAATTTCACTTCTAAAACAGGGCCATAAAACTCAACTGGATAAGCTAGGGTATTTACAGCACAGAAGTAAGCGGCTACAAAACCGGCTAGGGCAATACCACCAAGGGAATAGGAGAGAATGGCTTCACCGGAAAAGGTTAAGACTTTCTTCGCCCAGTTCATGGGGGGGACAACAATGTGCCAAATTCCACCACCAATGAGCAGAATGCCAACAAACACATGACCACCGACTAAATCTTCTAAGCTAGTAATGCTGGCGAAATGAGTTTGATATCCATAGATGGTCAACGGATCGAGGGTAGGGTTGCTAATAATGCGGACAGTTTCCGTTGTACTGTCGTATAGTCCACCCCAGTACATGGCTTTGCCGACGAGCAATAAGGCTCCTATACCCAAGAATAAGAGATGATGCCCTAAGATGATGCCCAATTGCTTGGGGTTCTCCCAGTCAAAATGAAAATTTTTGGCAAAACCTTTAGCAGTTGTGAGGTCTTCTGGTGCTTTGAAAGTGTGGAATAAGGCTCCAGCTCCTAGCACAGCCGAAGAAATTAGGTGAATGACTCCAATGACGAAGTAAGGATAAGTGTCGGTGACTTGACCGCCTTCGCCAACTCCCCATCCTAGGGTGGCTAAGTGGGGAAGCAGGATCAATCCTTGTTCGCCCATGGATTGACTTGGATCGAATCCAGAAATTTCAAACAGGGTGAAGGCTCCTGCCCAGAATGTGATCAGGGCTGCTTGCCCCGCATGGGCTGAAATAAACAGCCCGGAAAGGTTGGCAAATCGTGCATTGCCTGCCCACCAGTCATAGGTGACTTTTGGGTTGTCGTAGGTTTGCATAGGATCGTTAACTGAGTCAGAGCGTGTTAACTGTTGAGAATTACTTTCAACAGTTAACTATTAAAATCTAATTCAGAATAATTGTCAATTGCAAAAACATAAAGTTTTGTAAAGATAGTGATTTGAGCGATTTAAAATTGGTGAAATCCAGTCAAGGCAAGGATTTTAAAGATAAAAGCTTAGAATCGGGTCTCTCTATGGAACCCTAATTGCGATAAGTATTTAGAATTTCTACTAATAAGTAAGGAGAACTGTGGAAGTGGAAGGGCTAGATACAGTGCAAATCGCTGTAGTGGGGGAGTGAATAATATCAAATCCTTAGATATGTGCTATAGATGGTTGACCCGGGGACACGGAGAAACGGGGACACGGGGATGGATGTGTAGCGTGATTTTTAGGATTTGATATAACAGACTCAATCTAGCTTTGAGTTATTATTGAATGGGTGGAACGATCGCAAGAATGCTCGACATTAGCGCGATCGCCCCCTTGAAGCATTTTCGATATCTCTATGCGCGTCCTAATTCAACGAGTTACCGCATCTTCCGTTTCGGTGAATGGCCAGATTATCGGTAAAATTGGCCGAGGATTAAACTTGCTCGTGGGAATTACAGATACAGATACGCCGGATGATGTTCGATGGATGGCGAAAAAATGCCTTGAATTACGGTTGTTTCCCGACCCAGAAAACACGGAGCGTCGCTGGCAAAAATCCGTACAAGAGATCGAGGGTGAACTATTGGTAATTAGTCAATTTACCCTGTATGGAAATTGTCGTAAAGGTCGTCGTCCTTCTTTCGATCGCTCTGCACCCCCAGAACCAGCGAAAGCGCTCTACGATCGATTTGTGAATCTCTTGAAGGAGAGTAGTTTAAGGGTAGAAACGGGGGAATTTGGAGCGATGATGGAGGTTAAAATTGATAATGATGGTCCAGTCACCTTGCTTTTAGAGTAGGACTTCAGTTTGATTAACCATCCATGAAAGAAATAACTGAAGGCTAGGGAATAATAGGGTCAGACCATTTCTCGCTTTGAACTTACCACCAATAAAGCACGACAATTAGCTCCAAGCTCCTTGTTAAGCACATCATCATAGAGAAATAGTATTAGTAGTAATCATGAGGAAACTAAGATGAATTTTTCTTATTTAAAACCCTGGTTAATTGTGTCAAGTGTTCTATTTTTAGCCTTTGTATTCCTCGGCGATCGCGTTCTTCCAGAACCTTTAGGCCCTGCAAGCGCCCAAACACGTGTAACATTGAACAATTTTTTTGTGGGCTTAATTCCCCGATGGGAGCGGAAAACTAACCCCTATGGGCGAACAGAGGAAGCCATTGAGACAGAAGAAAGCGGTGGTAAAGCTCCCCAGCCTTAGGACTCCTAGAAAACTGTGCCATCAGCCTACAATAAGGGGCCTCCAGCCCCTTGTCTGTCCTAACTATAGCGCTTCTCTCTTCTAGAGGAGTACAGCTTTAAGCCTTAGACCCTAAGCAATACAAGCTATCTCCTATTCCCTATTCCCCAGCGCAAAGCGCCATAACTCATTCCCGGCTATTGCTAAAGCTATAAATTTTCTGCGTTTCCAGACTCTTGAATAGAGCAGAAGGAAGAGAGGTTTGGAGATCGCAGGGTTGCCTTTGCAACTTCAATTGCAAGCCATTCAAGGGGTCCGATCCATCGCTGACCAGAAATTCGAGGCGCACAACCGAAGACCAACCCACTAGCAAATCTAGCCAGGAGGCGATCGCCTGGGAATAGGGATGTTCGACATCGTGATACCATTCCATGGGAGCGCTATAGGGTTGATCGAATCCTAAATGAACGATTAAAGAGGGATGGGTAAACAGAGCGATCGCCACTGGACGAGTTTCTTCCTGTAGGAGTAGGTTTTTCTGAGCTGACCAATAGCGCAATTTCTCCAACCATTCATAGCGTTGAGTCACCGAAGGGTTGGGGTCTTTCCACTCTAGAGCAACGGTGACTAAATAGGTTTGCAGTAGCCAATGGCCCAATTTTTGGGCTTTTGTGGCTAAATAGGCAGCATTATGATCCGTAGCTTCAATTAACAGGGGAACGCGATCGACCATTTCCAAACTATAGCCTTTTAATCCAGCAATTTTGCGCGGATTATTGGTAATTAAGCGGAATTTTTTCACGCCTAAATCGTTGAGAATTTGCGCCCCAACTCCATAGTTGCGCAAATCAGCCGGAAAGCCTAATTTTTCATTGGCTTCTACCGTATCTAATCCTTGGTCTTGCAACATATAGGCTTTGAGTTTATTGACTAAGCCAATTCCTCGCCCTTCTTGACGTAAATAGACGACTACACCAGCTCCCGAATGGTTAATCATTTTCAGGGCTGTTTGTAATTGCATTCGACAATCACACCGCAGGGAGCCTAATGCATCTCCTGTTAAACATTCCGAATGCATCCGCACAGTAACCACTTGCTCGGAAAATTCACTCGGGTCGCCTTTGACCATGGCAATATGTTCGGAACCATCTAAGGTGTTGCGATAGGCGTGAATTTTAAACTCTCCAAATTGGGTGGGAAGACTGGCTAGAGCTTCTCGTTTCACGAACCGTTCGTGTTGCAAACGATAGGCAATTAAATCGGCAATACTAATAATTTTCAGTTCATGATATTGGGCATAGCGAATCAGTTGCGGTAGTCGTGCCATGGAACCATCGGGATTTTGAATTTCACAGATAATTCCGGCTGGATATAAACCAGCTAAATGGGCTAAATCAACACTGGCTTCCGTATGACCGGCGCGTTTTAAAACTCCCCCTTCCCGCGATCGCAGGGGAAAAATATGCCCTGGTCTGCGTAAATCGTGGGGCTGAGTGTGGGGGTTAATAGCGACTTGAATAGTACGGGCCCGGTCTTCGGCAGAAATCCCCGTACTTACGCCTAGTTCCGGGGCAGCATCGATACTGACGGTAAAAGCAGTTTGGTTTTTATCCGTATTGTGGGTAACCATGAGGGGGAGATCGAGTTGATCCAGGCGATCGCCGATCATGGCTAAACAGATTAAACCCCGCGCATAAACGGCCATAAAGTTAATCATATCGGGAGTCGCGAACTGTGCAGCGCCAACAAGATCGCCTTCATTTTCCCGATTTTCATCATCGACAACGACCACCATACGACCAAGTTTAAGTTCGGCGATCGCGCTTTCTATAGAGTCAAACTGAAAGGAAGGAGAGGAAGTCACAGTGAGAGAGTGTAGATCGATTTGTGGTTGTTATTGTACCGCGATCGACGTTTGTAATCAGTAATCGGTCATGGAAGCTTGGAGACAGGGGACAGTTTAATTAATTTGTTCATGGGCAGCCTTGAATGCTGCCATATATTGGCTGGTGAGCTGTTTTTGTCCTCAATTGTGCAGAATGGGTTATAGATACCAGAAATTTCAGTCGATTAGCGATCGCAAAGCAAAACGGCTTTTTATCACTCACGGTTTGATTTTATGCGCAAATTCCATACTTTAAAATTCTTCCTCCTGTAGATCGATCTCTTATTTTTATCACGAAATCATGACTTTTGCGATCCCATCCCTGACTAAAAGTTATGGAATCATGACAAAAAACAGATAGAGGGGCATAGATCCCGTCAAAATACCTAAAGTTTCCAGACCCAAGCCTTGCAATCTTCTATTTTTTTTTGCAATATATTAAGCAATTGATCCCCAAGCTCAAGCCTTAAGCAAACGATTAAGACATTAGGAGAGCCTATATTATGACCAATAATCGTCCTCCCTTATCTGAGATGACCTTACGACAGTTGCGTAAGGTCGCCAGCGAGTACCAAATTTCCCGCTATAGCCGGATGCGTAAATCTGAACTCCTACAAGCGATTATGGAAGCTCAAAACTCTAGTACTCCAGCTAAACATATACAAACTGAACCAATGGACGCTCAAGAAGCTGTAGAAGCGGCCAAGTTTGAAGTGGGAAACTCCTTTGACCCAGAAGTTCTGGCCTCCGTAGATGATGAGTTAACAGATTTACCAAGTGGTTATGGTCAACCTTGCATTGTCCTGATGCCTCGTGACCCTCAATGGGCTTATGCTTACTGGGATATTAGCAATGATAAAAAAGAACTATTACGTACGCAAGGCGGACAACAACTAGCACTGAGAATCTATGATGTTACGGATATTAACATCAATTATGAAAGTCCCCACAGTATGCAGGAATATCCCTGTGATGAATTAGCTAGAGAATGGTATATTCCCATTCCCATTAGCGATCGCATCTATGTAGTGGATATTGGTTATCGCTGTGCTGATGGCCGCTGGTTAATTCTCGCTCGCTCTGCCCCCGTCACCATCCCTCCGATCTATCCCTCTGACTGGGTAGAAGACCGGTTTATGACCGTAAGCTGGGATAAAACTCTAGGTAGTGGAGATCAGTTGCTTACCCTCGATCCTCCAGGTCGTAAAACTACTGAAGCAGATGTACTTTACCAGTTCGCACGCGAAGCAGAAGCCAAACGTCTAGCTGGTTCTGTCTTCGGTTCTGAAACCGCCCAAGCCATTAGTTCCTATGTCTTCCCCTCTGGCGTTGGCAAATGGGCAGCTCCGGCGGCATCTGTTCAAACAGAGTCTGGTGCAGGAATGACCACCTCTGGTGCAGGACTAACTACCTCTGGTGCAGGAATGACTACCTCTGGTGCAGGACTGACTACCTCTGGTGCAGGACTGACCACTTCGGGTGCAGGAATGACCACTTCAGGTGTTGGCTTAACCACTTCGGGTGTTGGACTAACCACCTCAGGTGCAGGAATGACCACCTCAGGGGTTGGCTTAACCACCTCAGGGGTTGGCTTAACCACTTCAGGTGTTGGCTTAACCACTTCGGGTGTTGGACTAACCACCTCAGGTGCAGGAATGACCACCTCAGGTGCAGGAATGACCAATTCAGGTGTTGGCTTAACCACCTCAGGGGTTGGACTAACCACTTCAGGTGTTGGC
>NZ_CEZBFX010000142.1:0-11527 GCF_982964205.1 Roseofilum sp.
AAACGCTACAGCCTATGCAGGGTAAGCCTTGACAAGATTTTGAAAATTTGGGATTGATAAAAATTAGTGAGGATATTTGAGTGTCTCCTGAAATCGAAATAAGTCCAAATGCTTAATCAGCTCTTTTCAGAACTGTCCTACAGTGCTGAATGCTAGGCTAATGAGGGGATGAGTCAGGAAGTCTTCCTCTGTAGTTGTCAAAATGGTTAGTCGAAGCGACATAATTGAGGAGGAAGCTTGTTCTGCTCCCTCCTCAATTATGTCGACCATCTTTAGAAGTACAGAGATTACTGAGCAGAAGCGGTAGGAATATCCGATTTCACACAATTGAGCATCCTCAAGGTTGCGGCTGCTGCATAGTTTCGGCGAGCGTTATCGTTGGGCATAAACTGATTACCCGATTCATTTAAGGGGGAAGCCACAGAGCAATAAGTAGACATTTGGGTAATCAAATCAGAGGCCCAATGATTATCAAGATCACTAAATGATTGCGGATTTTGTTTGCCTTGGATCTCGGGATTCAAACCACTGGTTTTACGGGCAAACTCCGCTGCACGGCGTTGAACTGCCATTAATTCTGCACGGGTGACTGATTGAGCCGGTTTGAATGTACCATCTGTGTAACCACTGACAATATTGTTGTCTTTTGCCCATTGGATTTTGGCGGCACTCCATCGAGAGGAAGTGACATCAGGATAGGGGGTCGTGGAAATATTCGTAGGAATATTGACATTAGTGCCAGGAATGGTTTTGAGGGATTCTAAAACCATAGATACTAATTGTTCGCGTGTGAGGGGATTTTGGGGACGGAAGGTACTATCCTCAGCAAAGCCAGAAATAAAACCGATATTGACTGCTTCATTGATTTCGCTGGCATAAATATCATTCGCAATATCTTTAAAGCTGGGAGTAATAGGTGCGGGAGGATTAGGATCAATGGGATTGGGATCAACTGGATTAGGATCAACTGGATTGGGAGATGTCCCAATCAAGGAACTCAATTGTTGATCGTTGAGAAGGTAAACATGGCCCAGGGTTTGACCTTGATAGGAGCGTTTCGCAAAGCGCCAACCAGGGTTAAGATAAATTTTGGTAAAATCAGAAGTCGCACCAGAGGCTCGACCAATTTCTATTTCTGGTCCTCCTGGAGTGTTGGATGATCCAACTAAGACTAAATCATTATTACGATTGACAATTCTTAGACTGTACTGGAGGGCCAGATCCTGATTGTCAACCCGGATGGAAAATCCATTACTATCGGTACTTCGACCACAAATACCGGTAAAGTCAAAATTGAGTAAAAGAGGATTAACAACGGTGGGACTTTGGCCACTTTCACTCCAACATTGACGGGAGTTGGATTTTTGTTCCAAAATGAGCAATTGGTGAGCAGTTGTGCCTCGTGGTGCAGCGATCGCGATAAAATTATCTTGTTGAACTTCGCTATGATCGAAAAAGGCACGAGCTGTAGATACCCAAGTTGTCATTCCAACTACAGTAGTGGTAGCAATAGCAGCGAAACGAGAGAGCAGTGATTTTTTCATAAGTTTTGCGACTGATTAGACTTAATTTAAGCAGTGTACAAGAGAGACGTTCTCTTCTCCAGTACCTCCTCAGTCGAAGGACATCCGTAACTTGTTTCTAGGGTATGTGACAGTTTGAGAGCTGTCTGTGGTAGGTCACTTAAGCGCTTTTAGAGATCTCCTCGTATAAGTGCTTTAACTTGGCTTCCACAGGAGGGGGTTTGGACGTAAATCGGATGGAGAATTGATCCTTAGATCGATGGTTGTCTAGTACTTTGGCATAAACATCTTCACGGTTTTCTGGTTGAGCATCCTTAAAGAAATTAATTTTTAAGTTGGTTAACCCGGAAGGAATTTGATTGGCCAACTCTGGAGTTACAAGAATGATTGCGCCCTTTTCCGAGAGGGCAATCAACTGGCCCTGATTGACCCGATCGCTAATATTTTTACCTTCTAACACTGCATACTGAAGGGGAAGGGCTTGGGATAAGCGAAAGAAATTCTCTTCTTCTTTGGGTAAATCAAGTTGATAGGGGCCACCAATACCGCCTATATCATAGATAGTAATCGGAGTTTTTACTCCCTTGGGGGTCACTTGTTTCTCGCCATTGATTTTAACCTCTGGACCAGCTTCGACTAAGGTGGATTCAGATACTAAAACCTGACCAGCCGTGGTATAGGATTCAATACGATAGGTTAAATTCACTTGAGAGCCAACTACGCCATATTTAGTCCGTTTCTCAGAACCAATATTACCGACCACCACCTCACCGGTATTAATGCCAACTCCCATTTCTAGGGAAGATAGTCCCCATTTTTTCATCTGCACATTAACTTGTTTCATGGCGAGTTGCATGGCAACAGCACAGGCGATCGCTCTTTGAGGGTCATCTTCACGGGGAATGGGAGCGCCAAATAGGACTAAAATCCCATCCCCCATAAACTCATCAATGGTTCCCTGATATTCGGTAATCACATCAGCCATATAGCCCAGATAAAAATTGAGGATTTTAATTACTTCTTCTGGAGAGAGGCGCTCAGACAGAGCGGTAAACCCTCGTAGATCGGAGGTGAGAATCGTAATTTTGCGTCGTTCACCGCCTAACTTTAAGCCTTCTGGATGCTCTAATAAGGTAGAAACAATTTCCTGACTCAGATAGCGGCCAAAGGTTTTACGGATATCTCCGGCACTACGGGCAATATAGGTAGTAATAGCAACAAACGAGCCAACTAAACTCATGATTGGGGGTAGTATAGGTAACCACCATCCGATTAAAAAGGCTCCATAGGTGGTGGCGATTAACAAGGGTATAGTGGCAATAGGGGCGATCGCCTTACGAATGGTTGATGAGTTCAGGCTTGCACTGTGGCGTAATCTCCAGGTTAAAACAGCTCCAACCCAGGCCCAGAATAGAATCCACAGATTCTCCCCCATCTCATTCCAACTTTGAATTAGGGGTCGTCCTTCTAGGGCCGAACTCAGGATCAGACTGGTAATATTAGCGTGAATTTCCACTCCTGCCATCCGTTGGGAGGGAGTAATGGTATAGGGTGTGGGAAAGATGTCTTGAAAGGACTCTCCCACTGCACCAATTAAAACGATGCGATCGCTTGCCCAATGTGCGGGTACTCTATCTTCTAGAACATCCATCAGGGAAACTGTCTCAAAAGACTCACTGGGACCGTGATAATTAAGCATTAACTGATATCCCCCCTCAGCTTCACCCAAATATGCTCCCACCTTCGGTTCTAGGGGAGAAAAGATGGTTTTTCCTAACCGCCACGTCCGGTTAGCTACAGTTTCAGGAGAAACCCCTTCTGGTTTGAGATAGAGTAAGGCTAGATAAAGAGGCAAACCATAAATCGTTTCCCCTTCTGGGGTATCGAGAGACACTAAAGCCCGACGTACCTTACTATCAGCATCGGGCAATAAATCGTTAGCTCCTACCTGATTTTTGGCTTTTAGGGCTGGAGGTGGATCAACGCGATCGCGATCGTCATCTCCTACGGCCTTTTGAATCCCAATCAAATAATTAGTATTCTCAAAAATATCGACTAGGGCTTTATGGCCAGGTTCAACGGGTAAATCCCGGTAAATATCCAAACCAATAGCCCTAGGTTCCATGGCAATTAGCTTCTGGAGCAGATCGGCATAAATCTGATCGGGAATAATGGCTTGGCCGATCGCGTGTACATCAGCTTCATTAATACCGACAATGACAATGCGCTCATCGCTAGGTTCTAGAGGTCGCCAACGCATATACAGATCAAATAGGGCCCATTCTCCTCCTTGCAATGTGCCCATTAGCCGCAAAAAAATGACAAATAGAGCCACTGAAGGGGTGGCGATCCATACCCCTCGCTGTTGCCATAACCAATCTTTAATTGTTTGCCACATAGAGCCCAGGGTTACAGTAGTCTTCAGTTAAGCTGTCTGTTAATCTGCACCCTACAATACCTAATGATACTAAGGATTTCCGGTAATTCTTTCTAAGAAAAGCATTGGCGTTTGGGTTAACTTATCAAGGCCAACGGATTTTAAGAGACTTTCCCAAGGTTGGGTATCGAGATCCCTTAATTGAGCAGCGATCGCTACACTATCGTACCAAATTTTTGCATCAGCCAGTACTTCAGCTTGTTTGAGTAGGTCTTCTTGAGCTTGAGCTTCTTCTAAATCAGCCATTACCGTTGGATCTAAGGTAACATGCTGAATCTGTCCTTGAATGGATTCATCAATCGTGCGATCGCTAGGATTACAAATTAGGGCAAATAGCCAGGTATATTCGGTTGAATTGCCCATTGCTTCAGGTAAATTCATCGTTACCTTGACTAAACCTCCATCTTTGGAGAGTTCTAATTTCTCCGTATAGACATCATTGCCTTGCCGATCAATTAAAACAAATTCCGCCAATTCTGCTTCAGTTTTAGGCACATAAAAGAACATGGTGGGGGTATCACTAGCCGTTTGACCTACATAATTGTCGGGTTCAATTGGTCTTAGAGCCATTAAGGAGAGTCCATTTTGAGGAATGATACAAGTTGAAGATCCTCTCACTCCTCCCCCAACACTTCCTCCTCTGGGAGCGCCCCCTCCACTGGTATCAGGAAATTCTAGGGCGATCGCCCCTGGAGTGAAGAGAAGAGGAGCGAGCATAACGGTCAGAAATCTTAGGGGGGAAGGAAAGCGTTTAAAGTCCATAGCGTGAATACATCTCCTTTAGGCAAACAGTTAGGTCTATTTCTCTACTCTGGGATAGGATGACAAGTAAAGTCTTCACTGGATAAGTGAATTTCTTTTCTATCTATCTTAATCTTTGTCCCAGGAACCATCATGTGCTAAACATTGAGGGTAATAAGATAAGGTAATTTAACTTAGGTATAGTTCAAATTTACCTGATACTGGAACATCTCAATGAGAAGACGCTTAGAAATCAGTCGCAGTTCCAGGTTATCTAATTGCATTCCTATCATAATTATGAACATGGCTGCTTCGCCGGATTTTTCCCTCTCTTGTCCTATTCCTATTCAACAATATCCCCAGGTACTCTTAGCCCACGGAGGGGGTGGAAAACTGATGCATCAGCTTATTGAGCAGATGTTTTTACCCGTTTTCGGCCGTCCTGATGTTTCCCATGATGCTAGTGTATTTGCAGTTAAGGGCGATCGCCTAGCCTTTACTACAGATTCCTATGTCGTTAATCCCTTGATCTTTCCGGGGGGCGATATTGGCTCAATGGCGGTTTATGGAACAGTCAATGATTTAGCTATGGCTGGAGCAAGACCTTTGTATCTGAGTGCAGGGTTTATCTTGGAGGAAGGGTTATCTATGGAGACTCTCTGGCACATCGTGCGATCGATGCAAGCAGCTGCACAGAAGGCAGGAGTACAGATCATTACCGGTGATACTAAGGTCGTCGATCGAGGAAAAGGAGATGGGATGTTTATTAACACCTCTGGTGTAGGGGTGATTGAGTCACCAAGCCAGATTTCTCCCCAACAGGTGCGATCGCAAGATGCCATCATCATTAATGGGGATTTAGGCCGACATGGGATCGCTATCATGGCTGTGCGGGAAGGTTTGGAATTTGAAACTACCATTGAGAGTGATTCGGCTCCTGTGGCCAGGCAAGTGCTGAAATTACTTGAAGCAGGAGTTAACATTCATTGTTTGCGGGATTTAACCAGAGGAGGATTAGCTAGCACCTTAAATGAAATTGCCCTTAGTTCAGGCTTGAATTTGCAGATTGATGAATCCTTAATTCCAGTTCGGGAGGATGTGCGTGGAGCCTGTGAAATTCTGGGTTTTGATCCTCTTTATGTTGCCAATGAGGGGCGATTTGTAGCTTTTATTCCCCAGTCCGATGTGGACTTAACGCTATCAGTGTTAAGGGAAACTTCAGAAGCAAAGGAGGGGGGATGGATGATTGGGGAAGTCGGTGAACCAGAAGTTTCTGAACCTTCTGGTTTAGTTAGTCTCAAAAGTCAAATTGGTGCCAATCGGATTCTGGATTGGCTAAGTGGTGAACAGTTACCTCGAATTTGTTGAGTAATGAGTGGCAGGCAAAGTGGGCAGGAACATAAGCGATTCTTATGCCTATTGATTAGCGGAAGAACAAACCGGGGAAGTTATACCCAACTCCTAAGGTTAAGCCCCAATCGACAGCACGCACATCCCAAAAGCCAGTATTTAAGGTGGCATTAAATGTAAAGTTATTGCTAAAGGGCACATCGATGCCAGTAGTAATTAAGGGCCCATGAGTACCATTTTTTAGGTCTAAACCAAACCCACCACCGATGAAGAGGGTAACAGGGGGGGCGTAGGCTTCGCGACTGAAGGGAATGTCATAGGTAAAGGGAATCGTGATGCTCGTACCATCACCGATAATGACCGAGGGACGGAAGGAAAAATTTTCGGTAAAGGCAACGCGCGTTAACAATGTACCTCCAGAACTACCGAGAGAAGATTCACCATGAAAGCCAATGGTTCCCCCTAAACCGATATAGCTAAAGCCGTTATAGTATTGGGAACGTTCGTATCGCCGACGTTCAACTGAGTAGCTATTCTGACCTTCTGGAGCTTGGGCGAATTGTCCAGAAATGTTAGTTTCTCCGAGTCCTTGGGCATTTGTACTTCCTTGTCCTGGGACTTCATAGTCAGAGGTGGCTTTCACTTGTTGAGGAGAGGTGAAGCTAGGAGTAGGAAGGGTTTGAGTGCTTACTGTATCGAGTGTCGCTTCAAAGGCTTCTGGACTAATGGCAGTGGGGGTTACGGGAATTTCTGGGGCTATATAGGGAGCTTCTAGGGGCGCATACCCTTGAGATTTAGTCGGATTTTCTCCTAGAGTTTGGGCTGATGTGGGTTGGGGGGCGATCGCCAGAATACCCGCCAGATTAAGCAATAAATATAAATGAATACGCCTTAAAACCATAATGATGAATGTCTCTCCTCGATGAAACGGATACTCGCTCCAGGGATATCTTAAGCTAGATTGCCCATGGCGGCTACCACTTGCTGGGAAATAAAGGGCAGGAGGTGAATATTTTGGCTTTGTTCAGTAAAAATGACCAGTAAGTAGGGCCGGAGATTATCCCCCATTTCAATATAGGCGCTTTCATGGCGCAACGTTCCCATTAAGCCCGATTTTGACCATAGAGTAGCGGTTGGCGGTAGACCTTGACCCAAGAAACCGAGGATAGAGTCTAGATTAGGGTCAATTGTCTGGCGCATCAAGGCCATCATTTCCTGAGAGGATTTGGAGGAAACGGCTACGCCACCGATAATACTATGTAGTAGGCGAGCGGTGGCATTGGTGGTTAAGCGATTTTGGTTTTCCATCTGAGGGCCTAAAAATAGGCGATCGCGCCCATAAGCTCCATACGTCCAATTCTTTTGGTTTACATTAATAGACTCTAATTCTGGCCATCCCAAGGACTGAAAATAGCGATTAACAATATTACGTTGGGACTTCCAGGTTTCAAAGGGGCCGCCGGAAAACTCTGGTCCGCTTGTTGTTCCGGTCAACACATCAAGGACTAAACTGGTAGCATCAGGGTTGCGATCGCGGATCATATCTTGGATGGCTCGTTCCAATTCTGCACTAGGAAGAGCCATACCCGTTTCCAACCACTCATAGATAGCGACTAAATAAAACAGGGTGACCAAATGTGCAGGGGCGATCGCCTGTTTTCCTCGATATTCAAATCCCCTCACCGGGTGTTTCCAGAACTCTTCAGCCGATAGCGCTCCTCCTGTATTTACCCAAATAGGAGGGTCATAAACTATCCAAGTGAGCGCCACTTGATCTTGGCTCAGTTGGGGAAAAGCTGTCCAAGTATTATCCAGGATCTGATATCCCAGATGGGCTAAGTCTTTATCTTTGTGGAAAAAAGTCATTTGAATGAGTTGATTTCGGTTCGAGGGTACAGTCTCTTAGTTAAACTAGGTTAAAAATCTCCTGTGCAGATAAATTGAACTGGGAAAAAGTGGGAGAAACAATGGGAGTATCTTCAGTAAAGGGAGTCATCTGATATTCCCCATCAACCAGGCTACAAACAAAAAAGGTTGGCTGCTTAGGATTGCCGATCAGCTTTCTCGGCCCCAAGGCGGCATAATCAATAATCCAATATTCTTCGATACTCATTTCCTCATAATCTCGCAGTTTATTGTAGTAATCATCGCGCCAATTTGTAGAAACGACTTCAACAATTAATTGGACTGAATCAGGATGTTGAATAATAGATTCGCTTTCCCACCGAGATTCCGTACTCATAATGTCTTTGTTCAAAACAATGATGTCCGGTTCATAACCTAATTTGTCCCCTGTGGGTTTGACAATGGATTCTCTCGGAATTGTCCAAATCCCTCCTTTGCCCATCTGCCGAATCGCGATCAAGAGTTGCTCGATCAGGGAACCTGTTAAATCAGAGTGTTTCCCCTTGGGCTTGGGCATTTCGATAATCACTCCATCATGCAATTCGTATCGGACTTCTGAGTTTTCAGGATACCAACTTATAAATTGATCAAAACTGTATACTTTGGGTTCGGCTTTAGCTTGAATCATCGATCGCTTTTCTCAAAGTTCAAATTTCTAGTTCTTATTCTCTGTACCCCGTGCTATACACTAATCCTAAAATTGACCCCAAGAGCCACCAGCCGAGGAAATTAATGCGAGAGTCGAACAGGGTAATATCTAAAAGATGAAAGAGGCTAATTCCGGCGAAAGCAAGAAGATAACTGAATAAAATTGCGCCTTCGGTTTGATGGGGCAATCGGGAGAGGAGATGGGTTGCTTTGGCTAAGATCCAAGTAACTAAACAGAAGAACCAAATGGTTAGAGGAATACCCATTTCCGCCAGGAGCATTAAGGGTAAATTGTGGGGATGACCGATCCAATAGTTCATTTGGGTTTCATAGAGTGGGGAGAAACTCCGCAGTCCCCAACCAACCAAAGGGCGTTGATGGACTAAGTCGATCGCAAATTGCCATTGGGTCGATCGCAGTTGCGCTAGGGGGCGATCGGGAAACATCTCATCGGTGAGCCTAGCCCAAATATAGGCAGGGACTACCATCCGCACCCATTGGCGGGATGGATCGACCCCAAAAGCCGACCACAGGATAAGTCCACAGACCGCCATCACTGCGGCGACTAAGATGCGCCATCCCCAATAGAGAGCATAGGCTAAAACGGCTAAGGCGGCGATCGCCCAGGCATTGCGTGAATGGGTCAGAAATAAGGTCATGCCATCTAAAACGGTGGTCACTCCTAAGCCGATCCAAAACCACCGTTTTTTGGGTCGTTTCTCTAGCAATAATCCTAAAGCGAGTATCCAAACGATCGCGAGATAGGCGGCTAAATCATTGGCATAGCCAAATATGGAAGAAATGCGGCCGGGAGGGATACCACCTGCAGTTAGGGGCCAGTCAATGACAATACCCAGCCATCGGATGGGCCCTGACCATCCCCAAAACCGTTGCCCTAAGCCAATGATGGCGACTGGGAGAGAAGAAAAGACGACCCAGGTAGCCATTCGGCGCAGATGACCTGATGTGCCGATCAGCTCTCCGAGGCTAACCAACAACAGGATAAAGGGCAGAAAATGAGCTAAACCGAGGGCTGCTTCCCCTGGAAATTCTGCTAGTAAGCACGTCAAGATTAAGCCTAAAGCAAAAATGATCGAGGCTTGGGTGAGGGGGCGACGTAGGGCAGTTTCTCCCCGATCGCGTCCCATGTCAAAGAAGAAGACTAGCCCCAAGAGTAATCCGAATAAGGGGCTAAAAACGAAGGTTGCCAACCAACCTTGCAGGCAAAACCAGGGTCTTTGGTTAGATGCAGAGGTCATGCCATTTCCCAAGCGGTGGAGCGGGTGAGTCGAATTTGGGCAAGGGCAAAGATCATGGGAATGATACGGCTGTAGTTGGTGGAGATCGCTCGCCAGCCCAGATCGGCGAAAAACCAGGCCCACAGGGTCGGTCCTAGGACGGCAAACAGGGTTCTGGCTGCTCCGTAGCGAGCGGCATTAGTCGCCATACCGAGGGTGGCTTTTTGCAGAATAATTTGGGATTGGATCTTAGTCGCGGCGATCGCTCCCCCGCGCACCAAAGCTTGTTTCGCGGCTTGGTAGGCAGCAAAATGGAGCGCAAATTGTTGGGCCAGTTTTTGCACTAACAGAGGCCGAATCACAGAATTGACGGCTAAGGCACATCCCCCTTTGAGAAACACAGCGATCGGGTCTTTCTGGGTCGATAAAGGTAGGGGTTCGGCAAAATCCGCTTTTGCAAGGGCTTTCCGGATACGCTCTTTTAAGCCCCGTTTTTGTTCGGCTGGTAGCTTTTTCCAGGAGCGACGAATCAGGTGTAAAAAGATTTCGGCTTCTAATTCTGTAGTGGAGAGTTCCTGAGAATAGGGCAGTTTGAGATAGCGACAGACTTGAAGGAGGACTTGGCGATAGGTAATCGTTTGGGTTTGTCCCCGTAAAACCGTGAAGCCATCAGCAGCTAAGAATTGGAAGCGCTCTTCTATGGTATCAATCCACTGTTGGCGATGTTGACTTTGAACCGCGATCGGATCGGGGGTATACACATAATCTAGGGGGTTTAGTTTACGCTGAAATAGCAGATGGGTTAACTGCTGTAACTCTTCTTCTGTGGCTAGTTCTAGGACTGCTCTTAGTTCATCCACATTCTTTACCTCAACTGAATTGGGGGGGCGGTCAACTCCGATTATTTATAGAATCTACAGTAAAGATGATTTGAAAACGGTTAATACTATTGAAAATTTTAGAGTTGAGTTGAAGTCCGCTTTCCATTTTACCGTGCGATCGCCATCCCTAGCTGGCCAGACCTTGAACCACGGGTAGGGTTGCCATTCCCCTCCTTCCTCGCACACCACAAGCCAGGGTATAATCAACTGCCACCATTTTTCCTTGACCAGCCCAATTGTGCCAGGACTCCAACAGGATACAATAATTCATCATTTTTGTTATGTTAGGGGATAACTCATTATGGTGTGGAACAAAGACGATAAAGTCGGAGAAAACGGCCAATACACCATTGAAAAAGAATTAGATCATGGTCGTTTTTCCTCGACGTTTCTAAGGCATTGAAGATGTTTGATGAAAAAAACACGCCTAAAACACCAAAATAAATCAAATATTTAAATAAAAAATTACATATGGAAGCGACTAGATTAGGCCAGTGCGATCATCCCCATGTCGTTAAAATGATTGATGAAAAATTCATAGAAACGGATAGTTATGGAAATGAATTGGTTTGTCTACCTATGGAATATATTTCCAAGGTAAGTTTAGAGGAGTTGAACCAGAAAGTTTTACCGGAAAAAGAAGCATTGTGCTATATTCGCCAAATTGGAGAAGCCTTAATTGCTGTCCATAAAAAAGGGTTAGTGCATTTAGATGTTATACCATTTCTCTATGAAGTTGCGCTTAATAAGGCATCGACCAAGTAGTCCCATCCAGTTATCGAGGCGATCATTACCTTATCGAAG
>NZ_CEZBFX010000143.1:0-11515 GCF_982964205.1 Roseofilum sp.
GTTCTTTAGCTTTTCCATTATTCAGATAACTTAACTGAGGCTTCCCTGGGCGTTTTGGCTCTACATTTCCCTCCGTTTTTTGTTGCTTTACTAATTTTTGTACTAGGCTTTTACTTACCGAAAACCTCTCTGCTACTTTTCTAATTGAGGAGTTTTCAATTAAATGAGCTTTGACTATTTTTTCTCGTAAATCTACTGAATATGCTTTCATTACCTCTTCATTCCTCTCTCATCTCTTCATTTTATATTGTACCTTATTACAGCGCGAAGTGCTGTATGAGTTTTACCACAATATACCGGCAGGGCATGACTACCCCACACTAGGCTTAACATGATCGCATTTCTTTCTTTCCATTGGATTCTATCTATTACTAAGAGGAGATACCCTTTGTGCAATACAGCGCTTCGCGCTGCTATGAGGTACATTGTTGATCATAGATGTGAGTTGTCATTGCGACCGCAGGGAAGCAATCGCCAAGATTGGGGGATTTTGCGATTGCTTCATTCCACTTGCGTGACCTTCGCAATGACTGATCTCAATGATACTGTACTCCGTTACAGCACAAAGCGCTGTAATCCTTTCTTCCTCTGACGGTTCTGATTTTTTTCTTTTTCTTCTCTTAATAATTCTTTGATCAGGGAAAACCACAATTTCTTTGCACTCAGAACTTCCAGGCAATGGGAACAATGCGATCGAGATTATCAGCAATGACGACTAATTCATCATAATCATCAGTGAGAGATTTTGTTGCTTCTTGAATAAACTGGTTTATTGTATCGCGAGTTGCTGGCGATGGAGCTTGCCCTATCTGTTTTCCATGACGTTCAAAATTTATCAATAACGCAAATTCTGCCCCAATTCCTGGATATATAACCCTGGATCTTCAGCCACCCAACCCACAGCCGATTTATAGCGCATTTCAAAATGGAGATGGGGAATGGAAAACTGGGGATTTCCAGTCGTTCCCACGGTTCCCAGTACATCTCCTTGGCGAATATTTTGACCGGGGGAAACTTGAATCGTTTGCAGATGAGCGTAACGGGTTTGTCGTCCTCCAGGATGGTTAATGACGACGAGTTGACCATAGGAAGCGCGATCGCCTGCATAAGCTACAATACCATCTCCGACTGCCGAAACGGGAGTACCAATGGGGGCACGGATATCTACACCACTACTAAATTCTCGTCTTGAGGTTTGTGAATTTAAATACC
Organism: Roseofilum sp.; assembly: GCF_982964205.1. Lineage (NCBI taxonomy): Bacteria > Bacillati > Cyanobacteriota > Cyanophyceae > Desertifilales > Desertifilaceae > Roseofilum > Roseofilum sp. The sequence goes on from NZ_CEZBFX010000143.1 coordinate 1,213, forward strand.
AACCATATCCTTTGAGCAAGGGCGCAACAGCCGGAAGGGGATAGGCCGAGAGCTGAGTGCGCATTTCCCTAGAAGGACGACCGGGAGACCAATTGACTCCTGGGACAAACACCATTTCTGGGTTCTGTTGACATCCATTTACCTCAAATAGGGCATCAGCAGGAACTCGGTATGCTTCGGCTACATCGCGCCAAGTTTTACCGACTGGAATCCGTACTAAAACCCCATCATAAGGAGGAATCACAATTTGAGTGCCAACGGGGGCTTGTCCGTTGCGTAAGGAACGATTGAGACCCATTAAAGTTGAGGGCATTAATTGATGATTTGCAGCAATTTGGCTTAAGCTTTCTCCCGGAGAAATCGTGTGATAAATAAAGCGATCTATGGCAGGTTCTTGGGGACAAAATTGTTCTGGATTCGGTCGTAAGGGAATAAAAGATGGCTCATCCATGGGGGTTTGAGCGAGACTCGCAGGAGTCAATATAACAGGTAAGATTAAAGACAGGCAAGGAATGAAGATCGCCCTCAATCCCTCTTGAGAAAGGGGATTTTCATTACTTCCCCAACGTAAGTACCACAAGCTATTCCCTCTTGCCTCTTGCTTTTTGCCGAGCGCGAAGCGCTGTAAGTGCCACATAATCAAGAATTCCTATTAATTCGCTTTCGCTTTCTTTTTGGCCTTTTGTTTCGCTTTTTGTTTCTCCCGTTTTGCGGCTGCTTTTTCTGCTTTCGCTTTAGCAATTTCTGCTAACTTCACCTTTTCTTTTTCTTCAGCGATTTTATCTAGATAATAATGGTAGTTCCCTAGATAGACGTGAAATTCACCATCGCGAATTTCCACAATTTTATTGGCCACTTTGGAGATAAAATAACGGTCGTGGGAGACAATAATAGCGGTGCCGTCATAATGTTGGAGGGATTCCTCTAACATTTCCTTAGCCGGAATATCCAAATGGTTGGTCGGTTCATCTAAAATTAATAAATTCGCCGGTTGTAATAACATTTTGGCTAGGGCTAACCGGGCTTTTTCTCCCCCACTCAGGGCTTCCACCTGTTTATAGACGGTATCCCCGCTAAATAAGAATCCCCCTAAAAGGGTACGTACTTCCTCATTTTTCCAATCGGGGACTTCATCATGAATGGTATCCATAACGGTTTTATCTAAATCTAAGGCTTCCGCTTGATTTTGTTCAAAATAACCTGGGATCACATTATGTTTCCCTAGGCTGACGCTACCTTCTATGGGTTGTTCCCAGCCCATCATTAATCTCAGGAGGGTGGATTTTCCGCAACCATTGGGTCCGAGAATGGCGATGCGATCGCCCCGTTCAATCCCCAGAGATGCCCCCAGGAAGAGGATTTTATCATCATACAAGTAGGTTAAATCCTTGATATTGACCACGTCGCGGCCACTACGGGGAGAGGGAGGGAAGCGGAAATGGAGCGTTTTTAGGTCGCTGATGGGGGCTTCGATGCGTTCTATTTTGTTGAGCTGTTTCTCGCGACTTTTGGCTTGGGTACTTCGGGTGGCACTGGCACGAAATCGTTCAATATAGGCTTGTTGTTTATCTAATTCCTTTTGCTGATTTTCGTAAGCACTCTGTTGGGCGGCTTTTTGCTCGGCTTTTTGTTCCAGATAGGCGGAATAATTGCCTAAATAGGTCGTAGACACTCCGCGCTCGGTTTCGATAATTTGCGTACAGAGGCGGTCTAGAAATTCCCGGTCATGGGAGACAATCACCATGGGAATCGTTGAACTTTTTAGATAGGTTTCTAACCATTCAATGGTTTCTAAATCTAAATGGTTTGTCGGTTCATCGAGCAACAGCATATCGGGAGATTGCAGCAAAATTTTACCCAATTGAATCCGCATTTGCCAGCCTCCAGAAAAGGCGCTGACGAGGCGATCGCCATCATCAGCCTCAAATCCCATCTCTGGTAACATCTTCTCAATTTGTGAGTCTAACCCATATCCATCCAATGCTTCAAAGTGCCGTTGCTGCTTATCGAGTTTATGGATAAGAATCTCTAGCTCCTCTGGAGTCGCCGTTTGCATCTGATGCTGAATCTCGGCGATCGCATGATGGACTGCATTAGCCTCATGAAATACCGTCCAAAACTCTTCTCGTACCGTATCCCCAGGATTAACATCAAATTCCTGGGTTAAATAGGCAATCTGCAAATTGGCGGGCCGGATCACCTCCCCAGAAGTCGGCTCAATTTTCCCGGCAATAATCTTGAGCTGTGTTGATTTTCCGGCACCATTGACCCCCACCAAACCCACGCGATCGCCAGGTTTCACTTCCCAATTGATATCATTGAGCACTTGGCCAGTCGAATAGATTTTGCTGATATGCTCTAATCGCAGCATCGAAACCTCCAAGGGCAGGGTAATAGTCAGGGTTCAGGGGAATGAGTCAATGGACTTCCGGTTTGACCTCAAAATTGCAGGAAATAACCGGGATCCATCACTAGGGGTTTATAATTCTTAACCATTATATCCGCTTCAGTCCCCTGCTGAAGGCCATCTCTTAAATCCAGTTTATTTAGGGAAAAACCCAGTTGTCCCTTGATTTCCAAGATAAGTGTGTGGTTGAACACCCAACCCGTGTAAACTGATCTAACTGAAACGGGAATTAAGGGTCTCAAGCTTTTAGGCCGTTCTATCATCATCCGTTCTGACTATTATCTTCAACCCTAGCTATGGCGACATCCTCTAACTCAACTTCCTCCACCATGTCAAGCGCATCGAGCAACCCGTTACGCACGACCACTCAAATTGCTCTATATCTTAAAGACTCTCCCCAAAGTCAGGCGTTATCTACCTTCGTTGAAGTCAGTCGCATTCCCATGATGGGCGAATTTATTGAAATTGGAGGCAGGCTCTATCGCGTCTTTCTCGTTTGCCATCAACCTGACTCCCAAGAGGTTACTGCATCCGTAGGAGCAGTCAAAACCCCTTGGGAAGGTTGCCAAAGTTTAATTGAAACCCAAAATATATAGTGCCTGATGCTGGTAATGGGTAATCCGTAAACTGCTACAATCAGAGCTTCTAGAACTCTCAACGCTCAAACTCTCAATGAAGACAAACGGGTTAAAAACATGGATGAGTAATCTAGGGTTAGCAGCCGGAAGCTTACTCTTTGCCCTATTAATGGCTGAAGTTGGACTACGCATTGCCAATATTCCCCCTCAAGCAAAACCGGAACCCCAACCCCAAGCATCAAGCTCTCCAGAACCGACTCCCTCTCTTGTCGAACCCTCTCCCACTCCAGGGCCTTCACCTGCTCCAGCACAGGAGAATGTTTTGCCTTCCCAGAGAAATGCGCCCCCTAAACCTGCACCGGGAACCCCGCAACCGAACTTTTTCCAAACCGATAAGGATTTGGGATGGACGCATCAAGCGGGAGTGTCGGGATGGTGGACAGCCGAAGGAGAAGCTTATATTGAGATTAGCTCTGCTGGATTGCGCGATCGCGAACATCCGATCGAAAAACCCCCGAATACCTTCCGCATTGCCCTCTTGGGTGATTCCTTTTCCGAAGCGCTACAAGTCCCATTAGAACAAACCTATTGGTGGTTCATGCAACACGCCCTGGAAAATTGCCCAGCTTTCCAGGGAAAAACGGTAGATGTGATGAATTTTGGCGTAACCAACTATGGAACGGGACAACAGTTATTGCGTTTGCGTCGGGATGTGTGGCAGTACAACCCAGATATGATCCTTTTAGCTGTGTTTACAGGCAATGATGTCCCAGATAATTATAAACCTTTAGATGCTCGCAATCGTCCCTATTTTGTCTATAACAATCAGGGACAATTGGAGTTGGATCTGTCCTTCCGAAATCCCGATAAAACTCTACCCCCTTATAATTTATCGAGGGTGGATATGTTGCCAAATTGGTTAGTGAATCATTCTCGGATTTTACAGTTGGTGCGGAATGTGGAAAAAGATATGAAAAACCGCCGATTGGAAGCTTTGCGCCAGTATACCTATAATTACTTGTATCGGGAACCAGAGGATGAAACCTGGGGAACAGCTTGGCAAATCACGGAGGATTTAATCGAGTTGATGCATCAGGAGGTTAAAGAGAAGAGTGCAGAATTTATGGTGGTGACGTTAAGTAATGAGGCGCAAGTTAACCCCGATCCAGCCTTTCGTGATGGATTTGTCGCCAGTAATGGGATTATGGATTTATTTTATCCAGATAATCGGATTAAAGCGTTAGGCGATCGCCTGAATTTTCCAGTTGTGAATTTAGCGCCAACGTTGCAAACCTACGCCCAAGAGAATCAGGTGTGCTTACATGGATTTGCTAATGCGGTAGAATGTGGGGGACATTGGAACGATCGCGGTCATGCGATCGCCGCTCAAGTGTTAACTCCCCAAGTGTGCCAATACCTCAGTGCAACCCTCGGAAAACAGGAAAACTGAATGCTCGGCGATCGCACTACTGCTTTTAATGATAACTGGGGCTATTTAAAAACCGAGTTTAACTGGCTCGATCGTATTCTCCGTTTGGCAGTTGCTAAACGACAACGGGAAAGGAAAGCCATCGATCGGGTGTCCAAAACCCCAGGAGATCGCGCTAGTAGTGATTGGTGGAAAGGGCTAGTTACCCTAGACGGAACAGTGGGACGAGATGAGATTGACAAACTAGAGGTTTTTGCCCATAAATCTGAGAGTTTAAACTATCAGCAACAATTAGAAGAAAAAATTCAGGCTAGTCAAGAGCAAGGAATTTTATTAGGGTTGCCGATGCTCTGCGATCGCGCTGCTTTAAGCCTATTTGAAAAACACCTGGTGTTAGCTAGTTTAGCACCAGAGGTTAATCATCGCTATTCCCGTCTCTATCAGTATTTGCAAGAGGATCGGCACAGTGGTTTACCCACAGTCGATCTGATTTTACGCTTATTTTGTCGAGGGGATAATCAATGGAGAGAGGCAAGAAGTTTGCTGACTTCTACCTCAATTTTAACTCAATTGGGTTTAGTACAATTTTTGCCCCTTGACTCAGAAATTTTTCTCAATCATAGGGTGAAGCTTACTCCAAAGTTAATTAATTATTTGTTAGCCGATCGCCCAGATGAGTTGAGTTTAGACGATTTATTACACTCCACAAGAGAAGCACTGAAGATTAAATCCTATACTCCGAAAAAATCTTGGTCAGAGTTGATTGTGGCTTTGGATTTGCAGGAGACTCTTAAGTATATGGCTTACCGATATCGAGATCGTCAGGGGATGGAAATCGGGGGAATTCATCCAGGGCAAATTATGGTTTTCTCTGGAATTTATGGAACCGGTAAAACGACAGCAACAGAAGCGATCGCTACTGAGGTCAACCAGAATATTACTGAAGTCGATCTTCAGCTTTTGCCCGATCTGATAACTGGATTATCCGATCTTAAGGCACTCAAGGCTCCCATTTTGCTGATTAAATCGGCTCATTTGTGGTTAAAAAGATGTAATCAAACACCAGTCTATCGATTTTTGCGCGATCGCCAGCAACACCAAAGCCTCACCATTTTAACCCTCGATCCTGCCTATCAAGGGTCTGTGGTGCTGCAAAAATGGCTCAGAGAAGGGATTGTGGAGCAGATTTTAGTGTTTCCTCTTCCTCAAGTAGGCGATCGCCTCAAGCTCTGGAAACAAGCCTTTTCTGCCCCTATTCGCGTCAGTCCATCCTTAGACTGGGAAGACGTAGCGCAGCGTTGGAAACTCACAGGGGGACAAATTCTGGCGATCGCCCATAAAGCCAGGATTTTCGCTACTCTTGAATCCCCAGAAACTTCCATCACCCAAGAACATTTACAACGCGCCTTTTCAAGCGTTCCCCTACTTCAAAACAAGAAATCCCGAAAATCCTAAACCATGACTTAACTTTCATTAGCAGAATTTAAAATAGTTATGTAAAGTTGCTGATTAATACGAAAGCCAGCTCGATCGATCAAATTATCCATGATTGGTTTAATAACTTCGATCAATCCTTCTTGCTTGGCAATTAACAAAACACCCAAAATACCAATAAATTCGAGATTAAATTCAGTAGAAACTTTCCTACCTGGATTTTCATCTATGATTAATAGATTAGCATTTAATTCAATAGCCAAGGCGATCGCCTCAGACTCTCCTCGATCTAACTCAGTTTGAAATTGACTAACCAGATCTTTATTTTTGACCGGTTCAGTTCTAATCCAAGATAGGGTTTGAACTTCAGCCATCCCTGGAACAGGATAACCTACATCGGTCATTTCCCGATCGACAGCTTCTGGAATAATAATTGTTCCATAGATTTGTTGTAATAAATTTAATTGTCCAATCGCCGCTAAACTTGTAATTGGTGATGTATCGCTGACGACAATCATAATTTACCCATTCGCTTTAAGGTTTCCATATCAGCCTCAAAATCTTCTACATCATAGTTGACACAAATTCCTCGACTAGATATTTCTCTCCTAAATTCTAGTAAGTTCATATCTGCAAGACGGCGAGCTTGTCCTGTACTCAGTTTCCTTTGTTGATAGAGTGAGATTGCCAATTCTACTTTAAGATCTGCTTCGGACAGTTGAGCAGAGTTCAGGATTTCGTCAGGGATGGTAATATTCATCTATCGCCTAATGCTCCTACCTTACCAAGAATGGTTTTCCTCTAGAGTACCATATTACTCATGGCTAGAGCTTACCCAATAGCCAAATCTATCTATTTATTTACGCTACAGATCGCGATCGTGGTAGAGACAAGGCAGGTCTTGATCTGTAGGGACGGGTTATACCCAAATCTTGTAGACTGACAACTATTTTTGTAAACCTGCCCTCTCCCCCACAATGTCTCTACAGTATGCAGAAAGTAGCAACCATTTAAGGATTTGATATTATGTTAAAATTTTCTGCTCAAATTGTTTCGGTAAGCACCATTATTTTGGCTCTTTTTTCCGTTGCTGGCTATCTGGGAAAACTCAACCTTCTAAAAAAATGAGTCTGAGTCATTGAGAAGCAGCAGGTGTCACTCCCGTCCCTAGGTTGACCTCTTGGAATAGATTTACTTCAGCTAAACCTAGATACTCAATCCCTTCTGGAGTGACAGAGAAGCGACAGGGAAGAATTTCGACTCCTTTGGCGATCGCCTGACGTAACAGTTCCCCATAGACGGGATCGGCGCACTCTCCAGGGGAAAACTGCTCACAGTCCGCGCGATTAATGAAATAGAGCATCACCGCTCTTGCTTTTGGAGGAAGTTCCATTAACTCCCGTAAATGCTTTTGACCGCGATCGGTTACCGTATCGGGAAACAAGGCGACCTCATTTTTAGCCCAAGTGGTATTTTTCACTTCTACATAAATCGGCGGATCTCCAGTCAGGAGAAAATCCACGCGACTGCGCCGATCTTTCCCATAAACGACCTCAGTTTTCAGGGTTTCATAGTCTTTTAATTGGGGAAAAATACGCTGCTCTAGAGCTAATTTAATGACTCGATTGGGTAAACTGGTATTTACCCCCACCCAAATCGGTTCAGGAGTTTGCAGTTGAATCATTTCCCAAGTGTAAGCCAACTTACGCTTGGGATTGTCATGATAGGAAACTTGTACCGGAGCGCCAATTTCACAAACATCAGTCATAGGTCCTGTATTGGGACAATGGGCCGTAATTAACTCCCCAGATTCCAACTCAATATCAGCTAAAAACCGTTTATAGCGACGTTTGAGGATACCTGGAAATAGGAGAGGATAGTGATATAAAAAAGATGACATTGTCTGGAATTAACTACATTTATCCATTGCGGCGATCGCGGTTATTTTTTTGAACATTACCGTTATATATTTTCGCAATAAGCTGACGAGAAGAATATCCCCAAATCCTCTTTTTGTCAATTTGAGCGACAATACTTGAGTAGAGAGGAGAGTCAACCGTACCCATGATGGAGAGTTTACCGCCTTAGCCGATCGCCAATCGCTCGCTAGAATGAACTCGTAATTATCATCATCGGGCAAAAGACTCACAACTCCATTACAATCGGGGTGAATCTGGTTGCCTATTCCCTATTCCCTAGTGCGTAGCGATCGTCTATATGAGGTTATCTAATCATGAGCGAAACTGATACACCGAAAGAATCTACCGTAGTAGAAGTGGAAGTTAGCCCTGAAACCCAAGCCATGGTGGAAGAAGATGAGGGTCTCAAAAATGCTACAGAAACCGTTAAAAATGAGACTATGGCGCTGATTGAAGCCATTAAAACCAGGGCCCAGTCAGAACTTCATAAAGCTGGAAACTATACCTTAGAAACCTATCTCAGTTCAGTCAAGAAAGCAAAAACCAGCCTAGAAGAAGAACATTTATTTGATCCCGATCGGATTGAAAATTCCCTCAAACTTCTACAAAAAGATGCAGAGAAAAATTGGGACAATATTGTCAAGCAAGCCCAAGAATTTGGCGATCGCCTCTCCGAAGCCGCTAAGGCAGCTTGGGAAATTTTAACTGCTCCCCGCAGTCAAAGCGACGCTGAATCCAAAGATCCTAAATAACATACTCCTAGCTCAGAGCATCTGAAAGATAACCTGCCGTGGCTTCCACCACGGCGATCGCATTTTCATACATCATCCGCGTTGGTCCCAAAACCCCCACACTCCCCACAGGAAGGGAACCGCGAAAATAGGAAGAAGTCACCAGAGCGCAACTTTGCATCGGTTCCAAAGGATTTTCTGAGCCGATCCAAACCTGCACCCGACTACCCTTTTTTTCCCGATCGGGAACTTGAACAATGAGTGGCAGTAATTGAGTGGGTTCTTCTTCGAGCAAATGAATTAAAGCTTGCACCTGATGCAGTTGGGAAAACTCTGGTTGTCGTAATAATTCTGCAACTCCACTCATCCAAATATCTGTATAAACAGAGGTTGCATGGTGCTGTTGAAACTGGTTCAAAACCTGGGTAAGCTGTTCTCCATAACGCTCAAATTCACTATCTAACTCTGTCCAATCTAGATGCTCCAGCTCTGTGAGTAACCGTCCTTTCAAATTATGGTTTAGAAAATTGGAGAGAACTTGCAATTCCCTGGCTACTTGTTCTAGGGTTTGGCTTCCTTCTTCTCCTGTCTTGGGTAAATCAATAAAAGTGGAATGGGTTTGGTACGTATCGGTAACCAAAATTAGCATAGCGCGATAATGCTCCGCATCACTGGCGCGATCGCTATCCACCGCCACTAATTGCAAATGATGCAACCGAGCATTCTGCGCTTGGGGCATAGTAATCAGAGTAATATAACCGCTTAAACTCGATAAAATTTGGGCGGCTGATTTAAAGAGGGCTTCTAAACTCCATTGCCAATTGAGCTTTTCTTGTAGCAAGCTTTCCACCTGTTTCCCCGTCTTCATATTCGGGGTCATCAAATGGTCTACATACCAGCGATAGCCCGAATCAGAAGGCACTCGCCCGGCTGAAGTATGGGGTTGATAGAGTAGTCCCGATTTATCTAAATAACTTAAACAAGAGCGAATGGTAGCCGTGCTTACAGAAAAATTATATTCTTCAACCAAAGCTTTTGAACCTACGGGTTCGGCTGTGGCAACATAATGATTGACTGTTGCTTGTAAGACGCGTTTATGGCGATCGCTCAGTTTAAATTCTAAGTGCATTTGAGTTTATATCAGAAATATTATGGAATCGATAACCGGTGTGTACTGAAAATAACCAGAACGCTCATCGGTGGGAATTTTGATCTATAAGTCATAAGATAGCAAGAAATCGTGGTGATAGGGTAAAGGAGCGCCCGATGCCAAAGCATCAAGAATAACCGAGAAATCGACCCTCGGACGAAACCCTAGTTGCTTTTCTAATTTGGAAGCGTCATAAACGCGATCGATACAGCGCTTTGCGCTGTGATGGGGGGATAGGGGGAGCAAACAACAGACTTGGTAGAAGCTCTGAGCTGTTCTAGATATTGTTAAAAACCGTCATTAATGTACCTCATAGCAGAGGAAACTGCTGTAATACTGGAAGAGTCCAACCCTTTTCGTCATACAATTTTTTCGCATTTGGAAAATATGGAATCAAAGTCCAGGTTATCGGGGTTAGAAAAGCCCATACGGAATTTGCGCTTGAAGACGGAGATCTCCCCATCCTATTCGATTTTTTCAAATCCCCCTTGGGTGCGATCGCGATGGGGTAGAGGAATCATCCCTCCATGATACTCGCTCGGTAGGTCAGGATTCACCCGAGTATCAGCTTTTAGGGCAATCCAAGATCCAGTTCCATCACCATTAAATTTAGCTGCATAGAGCATTCCATCACTGAGCAGGCGCGAGTTGGATT
>NZ_CEZBFX010000144.1:0-11510 GCF_982964205.1 Roseofilum sp.
CTGCGGTGGGCATTGGCGAGTTTAAGAGTTGTTCTCTTACCGATGAAATTGTCCAGAAGATCGTCAAGTGGGGGTTTGGAGCTTTCAATGCTGAAAAACAGGAGTGGCAAACGGTTCTCGATCTTCTGGAAAACAAAGCTAGAGAAACTCTATTGGCAACTGACAGAGTGCGAGTTATTCAAGCCCTTGGCAATCTCCTACAACAGCCCCAATGTCCCGAAGATACTCATAGATTAGTGGCTGAATGTTTAGGGGAAATCGATCCAGGTAATGCTGAAGCGATCGCCACTTTCGTCCAACGTCTCAGAGAGACTGAGGATGAAGATCTCTGTAGGGAGGTAGCTGAATGCTTGGGGAAAATCGATCCAGGAAATCTCCAGGCAATTACAGCGTTAGCCAGACTTCTTAGAGACACTGAAGATGAACATATCCGTAGGAAGATAGCTGAGAGTTTAGGGAAAGTCGATCCAGGAAATAAGGAGGCGATCGCAGTATTACTCCAATTTCTTCAGGACAGTGAGGAGAGATTTACTCGTATAATGGCGGCTAAGGGTTTAGGGGAAATCGCACTAGGCAATACCGAAGCGATCGCAGCGCTCGTCCAATTTCTCAAAGACACCGAGGATAGATTTACAGGTAGAATGGCGGCTAGGAATTTACAGAAAATCGGACAAGGCAATCCAGAAGCGATCGCAAGTCTTGTTCAACTTCTGACAGACAGTGAAGACGAATATACCCGTTGGCTGGCAGCTAATAGTTTAGAAGAAATCGACCCAGGAAATCCCCAGGCGATCGCAACCTTAGTTCAACTTCTAGCAGAGACAGAAGATGAGCAGATCTGTTGGCAGGTAGCTTATCGTTTAGGGGAAATCGATCCAGGTAATGCCCAGGCGATCGCAGCATTGGCTCAACTGCTCACAGATGCTAAAGATGAAGAGATCTGCTGTGATTTGGCTTATAGTTTACTGACCATTGACCCAGGAAATTCCCAAGCGATCGCAGCATTAGCTCAACTTCTCAAAGACACTGAAGATGAGGAGATCCGTTGGGACATGCCTGTTAGTTTAGGGAAAATCGCCCAGGGCAATGCGGAAGCGATCGCTACTTTAGTCCAACTTCTGAAAGACAGTGAAGAGGAAGAGGTCTGTTGCTCAGTGGCTTACAGCTTAGGGAAAATTGACCCAGGTAATGCTGAGGCGATCGCCGCCTTATTTCAACTACTCAAAGACACTGACGATGAAGATACTCGTTTTCAGGTTGCTAGGACTTTAGGGGAAATCATCACCACCAACCAACAGCGGCAAAGTGTTGTTTCTGCTCTCCCACCTTATCTAAGCGATGAAACCTACGAAAATAATTCCGATCTCTTTAAAAATTGCTACCAAGTTCTCTGGGACATTGCTCAAAACCTGCCCTATCCCGACTTCTACCGCGCTTGGCATCAGGTTTAGCTGTACTAAAAGAGTCTAGTCAAATTTACTGCCCGAATAAAGCCTAATCCCAGACTCGGCGCAAATTCAAGACAAAACTGGGTAAAACTTCTTCACCGGATAATTCAGTTGAATTGGACAAAACTTCGACCTCTAAATCGACTCGATAAATTTCCACCGTTCGATTTTGGGGATCGATTAACCAACCCAATCTTGCCCCATTGTCCATATATTCTTGCATTTTCTCTTGCAAGGATTTGAGAGTATCCGACTTGGAACGCAATTCCACCACAAAATCGGGGCAAATATTAGGAAATGTTCCCTTTTGTTCATCCGTCAAAGCATCCCAACGCTCTTGACTAATCCAACATGCATCGGGAGAGAGATTCGCGCCATTGGGTAAAATGAATCCAGTAGAAGAGTCAAATGCTTTCCCTAAATTACCATTGTCTTCATACCAACGACCCAATTGTACAATAATGCTGAAATTACGTTCTCCGGTTTCCCAACCTGTGGGTGGATTCACAATTAATTCTCCTTGTGAGGTTCTTTCCAGTCTTAAGTCTCGATTGCTGGCAGCTAGAGCTTCAAATTGTTCTTGCGTGACATAGAGCTTGAGGGTTTTGGGTAACGTCAGCAAGAGCGTTTCGGTTTCTGGTTTTACTGGTGTCTGTACCATGTTGACCTCAAAATGCTATAGGGCTATTTTAGGCGATCGCCCCTACAACCCAGGAAAAACATCACCGATGACCCATTACCAGCACAAAACGCTATAATAACGGATTGGGCTAGTCCAGATTCTCAAGGCAGCGTTATTCACTCTCATTGAACAGCAGCAATGAAAAATCAGCAACAACGGTTTGATTACGTCAAAATTGGTATCGCTTCTCCTGACCGGATTCGGCAATGGGGAGAGCGAACCCTTCCCAATGGGTCAGTCGTTGGGGAAGTGACCAAACCGGAAACCATCAACTATCGTACTCTCAAACCCGAAATGGATGGCCTCTTCTGCGAGCGGATTTTTGGGCCAGCTAAAGATTGGGAATGTCATTGTGGAAAGTATAAACGAGTTCGTCATCGGGGGATTGTTTGCGAGCGTTGCGGCGTAGAAGTCACCGAATCGAGAGTCCGTCGCCATCGCATGGGTCATATTCAATTAGCCGCTCCAGTCGCCCATGTGTGGTACTTAAAAGGTATACCCAGCTATATGGCCATTCTGCTGGATATGCCCCTGCGGGATGTCGAACAAATTGTGTATTTTAATGCCTATGTGGTTCTAGATCCCGGAAATACCCCAGAGGTCGCTAAGACCAATGAAGAAATTCCATCCCTCAGTTATAAACAACTGCTCAATGAAGACCAATGGATGGATATTGAAGACCAATTGTATTCTGAAGATTCAGAATTAATTGGTGTAGAAGTGGGCATTGGTGCAGAGGCCATTGAGCGCTTATTGGCTGATTTGGAATTAGAAAGCGTAGCGGAACAACTGCGCGAAGATATCCTCAATTCTAAAGGGCAAAAACGGGCGAAGTTAATTAAACGTTTGCGGGTCATTGATAACTTTATCGCCACCGGTTCTAAGCCCGAATGGATGATTTTGAGTATGCTGCCGGTGATTCCGCCCGATCTGCGCCCCATGGTGCAGTTGGATGGGGGACGGTTTGCCACCAGCGATTTAAACGATTTGTATCGCCGGGTGATTAACCGCAATAACCGATTAGCTCGACTGCAAGAAATTTTAGCCCCAGAGATTATTGTCCGTAATGAAAAGCGGATGTTACAAGAAGCCGTGGATGCTCTGATTGATAATGGTCGGCGCGGTCGCACGGTAGTGGGAGCAAATAACCGACCCCTCAAATCTCTGTCGGATATTATTGAAGGGAAACAGGGACGTTTCCGACAAAACTTGTTAGGAAAACGGGTGGATTATTCCGGTCGTTCTGTGATTGTGGTGGGGCCAAAGTTGCAAATTTACCAATGTGGCTTACCCAAGGAAATGGCGATTGAATTGTTCCAACCGTTTGTCATTCATCGCTTAATTCGCCAAGGATTGGTCAATAATATTAAGGCAGCGAAAAAGCTGATTCAACGGAACGATCCTAGTGTTTGGGATGTTTTAGAAGAGGTGATTGAAGGTCACCCAGTCTTGCTGAACCGCGCTCCAACGTTGCACCGGTTGGGGATTCAAGCGTTTGAACCGATGCTTGTGGAAGGGCGAGCCATTCAGTTGCATCCGTTGGTTTGCCCCGCGTTTAACGCCGACTTTGATGGTGACCAAATGGCGGTGCATGTACCGTTGTCGTTGGAGTCCCAATCTGAGGCGCGGTTGTTGATGTTAGCGTCCAATAATGTCATGTCTCCAGCGACGGGACGGCCGATTATTACGCCATCTCAGGATATGGTTTTGGGATGTTACTATTTAACAGCAGACAATCCTTGGGCACAGAAAGGGGGCGATCGCTTTTTTGCGTCTTTAGAAGATGCCATTCGTGCCTACGACCAAGCCCAAGTAGACCTACATGCCTATATCTGGGTTCGTTATGATGGTGAAGTGGAATCTCCAGAAAAGGATGATGAAATCGTTTCTGAAGAGAAGCTAGAAGACGGAACAGTGAACCGTATTTACAGCTATCGACGAGTACGAGAAACATCTGAAGGTGAACAGATTTGCCAGTATATTCGTACAACACCCGGTCGGATTATCTTTAATAAGACGATTCATGATTCTATCCTCACGGCTTAGTCCCTTAGTCGTTGGATATCTGGATGTGGGGTGCATTAGCGAAAGCGCAGGGCACCCTACTCTATTTTTTGTTAAACTAACCTGGATAGACCAAGTATGAAATATTCGGAGAAATTCCTGTGTTAGATGAACAGGCGAAGAAAACCCTGTTAAGAAAAATTCCCCATGGCTTGTATATTTGTGGGGTAAAAGATGGGGAAGAAGTCAATGGTTTTACCGCGAGTTGGGTAATGCAAGCCTCTTTTGCGCCTCCTTTGGTGGTTAATTGTGTGAATACTAAGTCTCAATCCCATGCCATGATTCAATCGAGTGGGGCATTTGCTTTAAGTATTCTGGAAGCGGGACAAAAGGATTTAGCCCAGCAATTTTTTAAACCTCAACGCAGAGTCGGGAATAAGTTTGAATCAGTAGATTTTTATCTGGGTGAAACCGGATGTCCGATCGTTACCGATACATTAGGATATGTGGAATGCCAAGTTGTGGGAATGGTAGAAAAAGGCGATCATACGGTATTTGTAGGAGAAGTGATTGCCGCCGGAATTCACCGGGAAGGTGAGCCATTGTTACTCGAAAGTACGGGTTGGAATTATGGCGGTTAGCTGAATTACTGAATCATGAGGATAACAATAGGAGGTTGATTTAACTGATGCCATTAGTCAAAATTAAAACATCTGTTCCCACCCCAAATCGCGCAAAAATCGACGAGTTGCTCACCACCTTATCATCTAAATTAGCCCAGCATGTGGGTAAACCGGAATCTTATGTGATGACGGCGTTTGAATCTGATGTGCCGATGACGTTTGGTGGTAGTTTCGAGCCGGTATGCTACATTGAGGTTAAGAATATTGGCGGCATGAGTCCTGCGCAAACCCGGAATATGAGTCAGGATTTTTGCCAAGCGATCGCTGAAAACTTAGGAGTACCCCCCAATCGTACCTATATTGAGTTTGCACGTGCTGAGGGTAGTATGTGGGGCTGGAATAGTAGCACATTTTAAGGGTTCGTCATAGCATAATCCCTGTATAATTATCACAAATAGGGATAGGTTTGCCCATTAGCTTGGCGATCGCAGCTCATATCTTTGGGTT
Source organism: Roseofilum sp. (assembly GCF_982964205.1). Taxonomy (NCBI): domain Bacteria; kingdom Bacillati; phylum Cyanobacteriota; class Cyanophyceae; order Desertifilales; family Desertifilaceae; genus Roseofilum; species Roseofilum sp. The sequence goes on from NZ_CEZBFX010000144.1 coordinate 5,265, forward strand.
CACCTCCCCCCAAACTTAGAACCAGAATCAGGGACATCGGCTCATTTGTAGGATCTACCGTTATCTATGGATAGATCAATTGTTGTTTGACTTCTAGAGCTATGAAGCCATTTTCTCCCCTCGATCCGGTTTTAAGCCGTTTTTTGTCTAAAATGCCGAGCCATATTGCGGTAACGTTTAGTGAGGAGCAACTCGAGGAGATTAGGAAGCAATTGGGCGATCGCCAATGGCAGGTACATCCACTCGATCTACGTCTATCTTTCCCCATTTTTAATCGCTGGTTCTATCTTGTCATTCTAGCTGGACCCGAGCGCCGACACCATAAACGCTCAGGTCAACAGTCAAATTTAAACCAAGGAGAATGGGATATTCCCTTAAATTTAAAAACGATCGGTAACTTATTAGCTTGTGTCACTTTTATTTTAATTCTGATTCCCGCCCTATTCGGACTCTCCTATCTGTATGCTTCTGTTGAATCAGAAAACAATCAAGCTCCGAGCGCAATTGAAGAACGTATCGATCGCATTCTCAGTGATTGGGGACTGTGATCGATTGAACATTAAAAATGATTGCGAATGAAACAATCAGGGTTTCAATCCCATTCCCTATTCCCCATTCCCCATTCCCTAACACAAAGCGCTATACTCGATTGCGAGACTCTCCTTTGATGAATGCCTTGATATTTTTGTAAACCTCTGCGATCAACCGTTCTCTCGATTCATGGGAAATCCAAGCGATATGAGGGGTAATCAAAAGTCTATCTTTATTTTCAATCTGAAAGAGGGGATTATCTTCTTGTGGAGGTTCTGTTTCTAAAACATCTAAACCTGCGGCAGCAATTTCTCCGAGATCTAGGGCTGAAGCTAAGGCAACTTCGTTGACAATTCCACCACGACTGAGATTAAGTAAAATCGCCTCAGAAGACATCATTTTAAGTTGGGCTTCATCAATCAGATTCGCCGTTTTCTCATTTAATGGCGCATGAATAGAAACGATATGGGACTGTGGCAGAAGTTTCTCTAAATCGATGCATTCAAACGGCTGTTCGTGGTTTTTTCCACTGGTGGAGAAATAGGAAACTTGACAGCCAAAAGCTTGGGCAATATCGGCGACTTTTCGCCCGATGGCTCCCATGCCAATAATTCCCCAATGTTTGCCGGAAAGTTCATAAAAGGATTCTCCCAAGTGGTTAAACGTGGGACTTTTACACCATTTTTTGTTGCGCGTATAATCATCAAAATAACGAGAATGATGGGACAGATAAAAGAGCATGGAAAAGGTATGGGCGACCACACTATTTGTGGAGTAACCGACCGCATTGGTAACGATAATTCCCTGTTCGGCTGCACATTGGATATCGATAATATTGTATCCTGTGGCAGCAACACAAATCAGTTTTAGAGTATGGTTACTTTCGAGAATGGAACGATTGATAGGCACTTTATTGGTGACAACAATTTCAGCATCTTGAATTCTGGCAGCGACTTCTTCAAGTTGAGTAGTGGTGAAGATTTCTAATGTGCCGAATTCCTCTAATTTACTGAGATTAACATCGCCAAGGGTGGCAGCATCTAAGATAACGATTTTGGGGGATTTCATTGGGGAATAGGGAATAGGGAATAGGGAATAGGAAATAGGGAATTAGGCAGAGGTAAAACCGGTTTTTCTTACTGACTACTCTTCACTCCCTTTGATGGGGTGTTTTCTTGAACTCGATCTAGGATTTTCAGCACTTCTTGTTCAAAGGTAACTTGAGCGCGGTTAGTTTTGCCGCCAACGTAAAAGTTGTCTCCATTTTGCAATGCCCAAATTTGAGAGTGAGAAAAATAACTCATAACGACAGCAATCATGAGTAGTCCAAATCCGGTGTAAACCACGGGAATACCCGGGTCGGCTTTAATTTGTAATCCGGTGCTGCCAATAACGTCCAGGACTTTCAATGTAACGCCATTAACCTCTATATCCATTCCCTCGCGCACCGTACCGATGAGTTGTCCCTGGTTATCATAAACAACGAGAGTTCCCTGTAAATCTTTGGTGACTAGGGCAACGCCTTCATTCATATCAGGTGTGGTGGGTATCCAGGTTCCCCAGATTCTGCCTTCGGTTTGTATGGGCAGTTGAGCCATGGGAATCTTGAAGATAGGAGAGTTATTCACTCTTACTTTAACAGCCGCGATCGCCCAATCGGCTTGGTACAAGGTTACGCCTCGATAGCGCAGGGGTTGATTCACATGGATTTCTTCGCGCTTGACTTCTTCTCCCTGGTTATCTAATACGGATAAATCGGAATAAAATTGCTCAATTCTGCCCTCTGGACTATAGTCAATCCAGAATCGATTTACTCGCACTGACCAATCTTTGGGGACTTGGGATTGGGCAAAGGGACCAGCTTCAATGATATTGTTAATCTCAAAGGTATCCCCACTGGGAATGATTTCTTGAGCCATAAATCCGGTTAGGGAGCCTAAGATCGATCCAGCGAGGATAATCAGCATACTGGCATGAACAATAATGGGCCCAATTCTGCCAATAATACCTTTGCGAGCATATAGGGTTTCTCCTTCTCGAAAGACTCGATACCCGTATTGTTTTAAGATGGGTTCTAACGAGTCATTAGACCCTTGATTGAGTTGGGTACTCAGAGCCAGTTTTTCAAATTGTTGGGGTTTTTGGTAATACTTCCATCGGTTAGCCGCTTTGAGGGTTGGCAGTTGGCGGGTAAACGTGCAAGCGGTTAAACTTGAGCCGAAGAGAACAAGCAGCGCTAAAAACCACCAGGTGCTATAAACATGATCTAAGCCGACGATTAATAAGACTTTCCAGGAGAGGAAGCCAAATAGGGCGGGGTCTTCGGGGTAGTTGGCTTGATAAAATTGGATAGATTGCCCCTGTTCTATGACTGTACCGGAAATGCTGAAGAGGGCGATCGCCAGCAAGACAATAATCGCTAACCGCAAATCAGCTAATGTGGGCAGCACTTGTTTTTTCCACCATTGCAGGGGATGGAAGGGGAGCGGAGCAGAAGCGTTTTGATCGGAAGTCATCAGAAAATCAACTTATGGGCACAAGACGAGACAGGAGCGAAATCACCCCAAATCCTACTAATAACACGCCACTGGTCGGAGCGATCCATCCCGACCATTGTCGGAGGGCTAAAAGTTTTTTAATCGAAGCGGTGAAGGTTCCCGCCAGTACCAGGGGAGAGACATATCCAGCAGTATAAGCCAGGAGTAAACCACTGCCCAGGATGGGGTTTTGGGTGCTGGAAACCCAAGCCAGCAGCGTGGCAAGTACGGGGGTACTACAGGGGGAGGCAACTAAGCCAAATGTTAAGCCAATGAGGTAGGAGCGCACGCTATTGGGAAAGTTGGGCGAAATCCAATCCATGCCTCCAGAAGCGGGGAGTTGCAGGGGTAAGGCTTCCAGGAGATTGAGTCCCATCAAGATAGCGATAATACTGACAATGATGGGTAAGCCGATACCAATTTGACCATAGACTTGGCCGACAAGAGCGGCAACGATTCCCAACAGAGCGAGGGTGGTGGCTAAACCGGCGGCAAACCACAGGGACTGAATCGCCGATTGTAAGCGGTTTTCAGTTTCGTAGCCGCCGATGTAAGCAACGGTGAGCGGCAACATAGAGAGCATACAGGGGGTGAGGCTCGTCAGTAGACCGGCAATAAAAATGAGACCGAGACTCACAGCATTGAGATGAGCCAGTTGCGTATGCACGAGGCGATCGGCAAATTGTTGGAGATAATAGAGTTGGGTTTCTAGGGTTTCAATCATAGAAATATCAAATAACTACTGAATTTAAATATATTCAATTCTTCCTCTCATTTCATCTGGTTCACGGCAGCATCCATAGTTGAAAAATTGAGTTAGGTTAGTTGTATCAGCAGGCATTACCCACCTTACATGAGTGGTTTTAGTGTAACACGATCGCCCAATTTCATTGTATGGGTTATAAACGCCAAGCAGAAACCAGATTTCTCCCTCGCATCACAGATCTTGTAGCGCGATTCCTTCCTCGCGCTCTATCGTATTGAGCGCCAAAACCAAAGCCGCAATTGTTCCTGAAACACAAAGATCTCCCCGAACAATAGAATTCATGACTTTACTAATGGGAATAAATACTAATTCAATTTCTTCTGTAATATCCAAATTTTGCTCGCCAACTTGATGAATATTTTGGGCTAAAAAGACATGAATACCATTGGTATCCTTGGGGGGATTATCATACAGAACACCTAAAAATATCCAATCTTGACTCTCATATCCGGTTTCTTCTTCAAACTCGCGTCTAGCGGCCACTTCTGCTGATTCTTCTGGGGGATGAAAATGGCCGGCTGGTAATTCCAATAATACTTTTTGTACCCCATGGCGATATTGACGGACGAATAAAAGGGTTCCTTCTGGGGTAACAGGAACAATCATGGCGACTTCTGGACGAATACTGACAAAGTAATCATCAATAATGGTTTGGTTGGGCAATTGGACGGTATCTTGGCGCACCTGACACCAAGGATGGTCAAAGGCTAGATGGGAGTGCAAGAGTTTCCAGGGTTTTGGTGAGGTCATGGGAGTAGGATGGGGTAATGGGGGGATAGGGGGATCTTACAAAGGTAAGTTATTATTGTTTACACCACCGAGCAGCTCTTTAGACCGTGAACTTAGATCTGATTTTAGTCTTCTTTGTGGGCATGATTCCACCAACTTTGTCCTTATGGATGATGCGTAAAGTGGAACTCCAGTGTCAACAGCGCCATGAACGCATTTTACGAGCCTATCGTAATAGACCCTTACAATCTCCAAGGGAACGCTTATTGAATTATAGGCCCTCTGCGTTCACCCCTGGAATGGGGATAGATATGATTATTGGCGATATTACTTGCCAATATAATGCGCGATCGCCTTATCTGAGATGTGCCATTAATCCTAATGGCCCTTGCGAAGAGTGTTCCCACTATCAACCAACCCAAGAGGATACAGGGTTTCGAGGCACAAAATCTTGAACAAAGATAGAGTGTTCTCTGTACTTCCCCAACTGCCACAACCGGTTTGGATGTTAGCGGCTGGTCGTCTCTTATCCCAAATTGGCATCGGGTTTACCCTATTTTATGCTCCTATTTTCTTTGTCAATCAAGTGGGACTCTCGGCGACTCAAGTCGGTTTGGGATTAGGATGTAGTGCTTTTTCTGGCATTCTCGGACGATTTCTAGGGGGCAATTTTACGGATTCTCCCCAATGGGGTCGCCGCCGTACCTTGTTGTTGTCGGCTCTGGTTTCGGCTTTTGCAGATGTGATTTTGGCTCTAATTGTCGATTTTCCAACCTTGGTTGTGGGGAATCTGTTGATGGGTTTGGGGATTGGACTCTATTGGCCGGCAACGGAGACCGTGGTGGCCGATGTAACTCGGATAGATCAACGGAATGAAGCCTTTGCTCTAGCGCGATTAGCCGATAATTTAGGACTTGGATGTGGGGTGCTGTTGGGAGGAATACTAATTGAAGCTGGCTTGAATTTTCGCTGGCTGTTTGTGATGGATGGTGTATCGTTTTTAGGATTCTTTGCTCTGATTTATACTGCAATTGAGGAAACCCAGCCCCAAAACCAAAAGCAACAACCCCAAAATAGTTCTAATTGGGGGGTGGCATTGGGCGATCGCCAGTTACAAAAGTTTGTAATCGTTAATCTTCTCTTTACCACCTATCTCTCGCAACAGCAAAGCACATTGCCCCTCTATTTGAGCAATTTTCTAGCCTCTGGAGGGTTTTCTCCCGCCATCATTAGCAGCTTATTTACGGGACAAATTGCTTTTTTAGCCCTCTGTCAACTCCCCATCGCTCGTAGTTTAAATCGTTGGAGTCGTTCCCAAAGTCTAATGGTATCCCTATCAGTCTGGAGCGCAAGTTTTGTTTTAGTCTGGATCGTGGGTGGAGTTCATCAAGAAGCTCTATTCTGGGCGATCAGTGCCTTAATCGCGATGGCAGTTGCCACAGCCATCTATACCCCGTCCGCTTCTGCTCTCGTGGTGGATTTAGCTCCAGAAGACTTACGGGGAACCTATTTAGCCATTAATGCCCAATGTTGGGCTATTGGCTATCTGATCGGTCCCTCCTTGGGAGGATGGGTATTAGACCAGTCTAGAATCATTATCGATGGGTTTTGGCTGGCGATCGCCTTCAGCCCCCTCCTGGGCATCTGGATTTTGCGATCGGTTGGGAATGGGGAATAGGGAAT
>NZ_CEZBFX010000145.1:0-11439 GCF_982964205.1 Roseofilum sp.
TCCCCGATACACTAGGGTTCGCTCTCCTTCGTATAGGGTTTCGCTAATGTGATAACCAGGAAGTTTTAGAATCATTGCTCTAAGTTTTTTAGTGGTGTGCGATGGTAGCTATTATTATATTTCAGTTCAAATAGAGATCGCGATCGCCACCATAGCCTACTTGACCTGACTTCGGTAAGAGATGGTCTCACGATTTTTTTCTTAAATAACAGCTAATCTGTCAGTTCCCAATCGATCCCATTTTTCAGGGGTTCGCCAGCCACTCGATCGCTATCTTTGCTGGAACACGATGGTGACCCAACATTTTTTTGGAATCCATTTTCGATTGAAGATGTTTTATTTCAGTCGTTTTCACGAGCTACTGATGGGGAGAACAATCTCAAATGTGGTTCCTTTGCCTAATTCTGAATCACAAGTCATGATCCCTCCGTGTTTTTCTTCAACAATTTGACGGGCGATCGCCATCCCCAATCCGGTGCCTTTACCTACTGCTTTTGTGGTAAATCCTTGCTCAAAAATGCGTTCTCTCACTTCTTCTGGCATCCCCGTGCCATTATCGGCAATCTGAACGATCGCGTCCTCCTTTGCTGCTGAGGTGGTAATCTTAATCTGATTGGCAATCTCCTCAAAACTGCGTCCCTGGTTCGACTCTTCTAAAGCATCGATCGCATTGGCAATCAGATTCATAAACACTTGGTTGAGCTGCCCGGGGAAACACTTGACTTTTGGTAACTCCCTATACTTTTTAACGATTTTAATTGCCGGGCGCTCATCATTAGCTTTCAGGCGATGTTTGAGAATCAGTAAGGTACTATCGATACCTTCATGAAGATTAAATGGGACTGTATACTCCTTATCCGTGCGCGAGAACGTGCGTAGAGAGGTGCTGATGTGGCCAATGCGATCGGTTCCTTCTTGCATTGAAGCAATCAATTGGGGTAAGTCTTCTCTGAGAAACTCCAAATCTATGGCTTCAATTTCTTCTTCAATAACTTCACTTGGTTGTGGATATTCTTGCTGATACAGGTCAAGGAGTCCAAACAAGTCTTTCAGATAATCTCTCGCTGGGTCTATGTTTCCGGCAATAAATGCCACAGGATTATTAATTTCATGGGCAACTCCTGCAACTAAGTTGCCCAAAGCCGACATTTTTTCGCTCTGCACCAATTGCAGTTGGGCTTGTTGGAGTTCTTCGAGGGATTGTTCGAGTTTCTGGGCGTAGTCTTGGGATTGCTCGGCGTAGTCTTGGGATTGTTTGTAGAGGCGAGCGTTTTCCAGAGAGATAGCGGCTTGGGAACAGAGCATAGAGAGCAGTTCCACGCGATCGCTCGTAAACGCTCTAGTCGCTAGATGATTTTCCAAGTAAAGGATGCCGATCAGTTTGCCTTGATTGAGGATAGGCGCGCACAGAAAACTAAGGGGTTGTTCTTGCTCTAGATAGGGGTCGCCTGCAAACTGGAGATTGCCAGAGAAATTGTTAACGATAATTGCTTCTTTGCTCCGTTTAACTTTATTAATTATCCTCATGGGAATTTCCAACTCTTCGGATACTTCCTTCCAACATAAATCCCAGTCATCTTGACCATTTTTGTTTGAATATCGGGCAGCTATCTGCCAACTCTCGGGTTGTCGCAGGAGCAGAATGCCACCATCGGCTCCTGCATTTTCCATCGTTGCCCTCATCAAGGCCGAGACCAGTTTGTCCAAGTCCATTTCACTTGATAGAGATTGGGAGGCTTTCACCGCCGTTGCCCAATCGAGCAGAAAGTCGCTTTTACTGCTACTCGAACCTGCTGTCTGGGCTATAGTGCTGGTTCTGGTGAGATCGTTGTTTAGCTGTAAGTAGGGTTGTTGTAGCATTGGAGCGAGCAGTTGGGGATATGTTCTTTCAAGTTGGTCGGTTTTGGCTTTTGCTCCCCACCGCGCATAGCAGTAGTAAGCATCAATGATATAGGCCCCAGCAATTTTTTCTTTGCCCCAATCTAGGTAAAATTTGGCCGCCAGTTCGTTAGCTAGGGCTTCTTCTTGTAAGAATTCATTTTCTTTGGCTCCGGCTATGGCACGATCGTAGAGTTCCATCGCTTCTGTTCGCTGTCGCGACAATCGCGCTTTTTCGGCTTCCACAAGCCAATATTTATGGAGAAAGTTTTCTGGACAACTCTGGGCTAAAGTGTTGAGCTGCGCTTGATTGGCTTCAATTTGCTGACGGGCATCTTCGGATAAATCAGCATCACGCCCCAACAAATTTAAAGAACCGTAGTAATAATACCCCAAGGCGATCGTGCAAGAGTCACAAACCATAAGAAATTTGCTCGCTTGCACACCATAATGGCAACCGCTCTCAAAATCCCCGTATAAGCAAGCTGCTTGCATTTGGAGAATACTGTAAAGTCCGAGGGGTAGATCGGATTGGGCAGTACTATGGCGTTCAACCCAAGCGAGTTCTTCTGAACTTTCTTTATCGGTTCCGCCAGAGAATTTTTCGATCGAGAACCGACAGGCTTCGAGGATTCTGAGGGTGAGATCGTTGTGAATTTTATCGGCGATCGCCCAAAATTTTTCTAGGTCGGTGGAAATTTCTACCAGGTTTTCCCCGCCAAAGAGACGATTGTAAATATTGGCAAACAGGTTATAGCCCGCATATTGCAATTCTCCTGACTCCATCCCAGCCAAGAATCCTTCGTAGTTGACTTCGGCTGCCCCTTGAATGGGTTTGGCTTTACCATAAATGCAACCTCCCAGTATAAAGCAGGCACTCGATCGCTCGGATTTTTGGTCAAGTTTATAACTGAGTTGCAAGGCCAACTGAGCAAATTGCATTGCCCGTTGATAATCGTGTTGGAACAATGCGAGCCATTCGCCATAGCTGGCATAGGTGATAATTGACTTGGGAATGTTGCCGTATTCCATCGATAAGCGCACGCTTCTAACCACGGTAAAACCATAAAGCTCACGATTGGAGCTAATGTAGGCTGCCGATAATAGTTTCATCAGCAATTCGATCGCGACTTTCACTTCGGGATCGGTTGCCTCGGGTAAATTCAGTAACTCATCAAGATCTTGATTTTCGAGCCTTTCAGCAATGAACTGGGTATCTTCTTGAACCAATTCTTTGGCATGCTCTGGATGAACCTGAATTTCCAACTCTTGTAGCCCAGCCAAACCCGCTTCGATCGCTTCAGGATATGCCCCTTGTAGGGCATATTGATTGACTTTGAGGACGTAAATTCTGGCTCGATTGATAGCAGAGCGAGCCAATGCCAATAAGAGGGCAATGCTTGTTTCTAGTCCCTCAAAGTCAACGCTCATCAATTGCACTTCAGCGAGGACGAAATGGAGTTCAAAGGTGCGATCGCTGATATTTTCCTCAGTATTATCTGAACAATCTGGCAAAAGTGCGATCGCGATCTGGAAGTACAGTTTTGCTGCATCGTAAGCCGTGGCGATTTTGGCTTTTTGACCCGCGCGGAAATTGAGTTCGAGAAGTTGTTGCTTTTCCCTGACCTCAGCAATCTCCTCAAGTCCCATATTGATTTGATTGACAATATCAAAAATCTTTTCTTCCTGCTGTGCGGGGGATACATGGGCCAGAAGGCGCTTGCCGATCCGATAATGGGTCACTTGCTTTTGCACTTCTGGAATTAAGGAATAAGCGGCTTGCTGGACGCGATCGTGTAAAAACTTGTAGCTCACAGATAAATCGGATTCCAGCGTTTTATCCTCTCCCTTGCTCCCTTGGAAAAACTTATAGGTCTGGCCTAGGGGCAGAATCAAGCCCTCTTGCAGCGCCTTCCACAAAGAATCTGCCACTTCGATCTCGTCGAGTTTACTGACAATGGCCAAAGTTTCTAAGTCAAACTGATTGCCGATACAAGCGGCTAACTTCAACATTTCTTGGGTGGCAACCGGAAGTTGTAGCAGCCTCACCGCCATAAATTCAACCACATCGTCAGTCAGTGCCAACTGCTGAACCTGTGTCAGGTCGCAGTGCCAATAGCCTAAATCGTGGTTAAAGGCAATTAACCCATCTTCATGTAATCCCTTGAGAAATTGGGTGGCAAAAAATGGATTTCCCTTTGTCTTTTGATAGATTAATGCGGTTAACGGTTGAGCCACTTCTTGGCTACAGCTTAAGGTATCTGCGACCAAACTATGGAGATCATTTTCCCTTAAAGGTGCGAGAGTTATCGTATTAATGACCGCTCCTGACTTGCCCATTTCATCTAGAGTGAGCATCAACGGATGGGTGGAGGATACTTCGTTATCCCGATAGGCTCCGAGCAAGAGCAAATAACCCGTCTGGCTCTCACTCATGAGCAGTTGCATCAACTTCAAAGATGCCGAATCCGCCCACTGAAGGTCATCAATAAAAATGACCAGAGGATGCTCAGAGGTTGCAAACACCTCAACAAATTTCTGAAACAATAAGTTAAATCGATTTTGTGCCGCACCACCGGAGAGTTCAGGAACCGTTTTCTGTTGACCAATAATTAACTCTAACTCGGGGATGACTTCAATTATCACTTGCCCATTTTCTCCCAAAGCACCCAGAATCTTCTGCTGCCATTGGGCTAATTGAGCATCGGATTCTCCGAATAATTGCTCCATCAAATCCCTGAATGCTCTAACCAGGGCCGAAAAAGGAATATTTCGTTGAAACTGGTCGAATTTTCCTTTGATAAAATAGCCCCGCTCTCGTACAATGGGCTTGTGAACTTCGTTGACCACTGCGGTTTTCCCAATTCCTGAGAACCCTGCTACTAGCATCAGTTCAGAAGAGCAAGAGTTCCCTGGAAACTTTGCTGTGGTCGAAGATTGGGCGACTCGCTCAAATGCTCCGAGTAAGGTCTCGACTTCTGCTTGTCGTCCGTAGAGTTTTTCCGGAATTAGAAATCTGCCGGAAATATCCCGACTTCCTAACTCAAAGGCTTCTATTTTTCCCGTTTCTTGCCATTGTTTTAGAGCCTGTTCTAGGTCGAATTTTAACCCCAAGGCGCTCTGATATCTCTGTTCTGCATTTTTAGCCATCAGTTTCATCACGATATCTGAAACCACAGGGGGGATTTTAGAGACTGAATTTCTTGCTTCTGGTGGTATGGGGGGTTGGGAAATGTGACAATGAACCAACTCCATGGGGTCGTCGCTGATGAAGGGTAGGGTTCCGGTGAGCAGTTGGTATAAGGTGACCCCCAGAGAATAGAAGTCACTGCGGTAGTCTATGCCTCTATTCATGCGACCGGTTTGTTCGGGAGCAATGTAGGCGAGGGTTCCTTCTAGGACATTGAAGTTTTTGATGTCTTGCGCTTCACGAGGCAGTGGGGAGGCGATGCTGAAGTCAATCAGTTTCACCTTTTGGCTTTGTTGATCGATGAGCAGATTGGCCGGTTTAATGTCTTTGTGGATTACTCCTTTGCGCTCGAGTTCGTCTACTATATCGGCTAGTTGAATGGCAATTTGCAAGCTGGTTTCTAGCTCTAAGTATCCTTTTTGGTCTAAGACTTTGTCTAGAGAGATGGCTCCCTCATCTTCCATGACTAGGGCATAACCATTGCCATATCTCTCGAGGCTTAAGGGTACGACGATGTGGGTGGGGTTGAGGTTTTTGGCGATCGCGTACTGGTTGCGAAACTGTAGGAGTTCACTCAAGCTTGGGTAGGGGTTACGCAGGAATTTAATCACGACTTTGAGGCGATCGCGATGGCGGGTTGCTTGATAGACGAGGGTTCGATCTCCTTCGTATATCTTTTGGTTAATTTGATACCCGGGTAGTTCTCTAGTCATCGCCGTTGGTCCAGCCTGCTCGCTATGGTTTTATGCTTACTCTTAGATCTATTTCAAGTATAACTCTGTATTACCTGAACAGCTTGCCCAAGCAATATCTATTAGATATCTTTTCAAAGCAATGTCGAGAAACTGAAAAGTTTAAACCAGATAGCTCAAAATAAATATCAGAAAAAAACTAGACTCATAAAATTGGCAGGAAATATGGTATGAGGTCTACCCCCATATTATTTTTATGAGAGGCTTGAGTTTATGTCAGGAAAAACCGTGGCGATCGCCAATATAGAGATTGGCGAATCTGGAATAGCTTAACCGGACAAAACAGGTTTAAGTTGTAAAAGTTAAGATAAACTAATGGGGGCAGTTAGCTTGCGATCGCAAGATGTGCTGGATAAACGATCGCCAATAGTTTTCCCATTACCCATTACCCATTACCCATTACCGCACGAAGCACTCTATCCTATGATTGGGATCGCCCCTAACCCAAAACCCAATGCCCATGGATCGTGATATTGAAGCATCCCTCAAAAAAGCTGGAGTCGAATTTATCCGTATTCTCTGGTGTGATAACGGCAATATGATCCGAGCCAAGGCAGTTCATGGGGGCATGTTATCCCATTATCAAGAGCAGGGGGTAGGCTTGGCTATGGCTCAACAAGCAATGCCGGTTATTGGCAGTATACCAGCTTCTGGAAGTGGGTTGGGGCCCGTGGGAGAGGTGCAATTGATTCCCGATTGGTCTACACTGATGGCTCTGCCTTATACCCCAAGCCATGCACGGGTGATGGGGAATATGGTTAAAAAAGGAGAACCTTGGGCCCTCTGTCCTCGGCGGTTTTTACGGGATATGGCTGCCGATGCGAAGCTGGAAGGGTTGGAAGTTATTGCTTCATTTGAAAATGAATTTTATTTACTAGAGCGCTCTGCAAATGGGGAAATTATTCCCACTGACCAAGCGCCCTATTGTTCGACCTATGGTATGGATCTCCAGCAACGGATTATTGATGATATTGCGACGGCGTTAAATGAGCAAGGGGTGTTAGTGGAGCAGTATTATCCAGAGTCCGGGCCGGGACAACAGGAAATTTCGGTGCTGTATACTCATGCTTTGGCTGCTGCTGACCAGCAGGTGGTGTTTCGGGAAACCGTGAAGGCGATCGCCCATTATCATCATCGTATTGCTTCTTTTTTACCCAAAATTTTTCCCGATCGCGCCGGAAGTGGCGCTCATCTCCATCTGAGTTTATGGCATAAAGGCGAAAATTTACTCCCCAACCCCTTCGGACTTTTGGGATTATCCGATCGCGCTCGCTGGTTTATTGGTGGTATCCTCCATCACCATCGTGCCCTGATGGCCTTCACTAATCCTATTCCTAACTCCTACCGTCGCCTCCAACCCCATTCCTGGAGTGGAGCCTTTTCCTGTTGGGGATTAGACAACAAAGAAGCTGCGATCCGCGTTATAAGTAATCCAGAAGGCACCGGTTCCACCCATTTTGAGTTTAAAACCATTGATGCTGCTGCCAACCCCTATTTAGCTCTAGGAGCGGTAATTGCAGCCGGTTTAGATGGGGTGCGAAACCAGATCGAACCTCCCGAACCAGTGGATTGCGATCCGGGTACATTGCCCGAAGATGAGCGCCAAAATCGTGGCATTGAAGGGTTACCGGAAACCCTTCTAGAAGCGATAACGGCTTTGCGCAAAAATCAAGTTTTACTTAAAGCACTCAGTCCTCCCTTAGCCCAAGCCTATTTAGCCGTGCGCCAAGCAGAATGGGAAACGATGAAAGAATGGGATTTGCCCACCGAGGTAAAGATGTTATTGGAGTCTTATTGAGGTAGAGGAGTGGGGACACGGAGACCCGGGGATGGGGAGGATGGGATTTGATGGGTATTAGTATTCTGAGTGGACTGGTGTTGCTGGCGATCGCCACTTACCAAGTCTATCAACAAATTGCTCGCCGCCGTCGGGCAGAACTGAGCCTGAGACAACAAACACAGCGGGAGCGGTTAATCCACGAAATCGCCCAACATATCCGGCAATCTTTGCATCTCGATGAAGTCCTGGCGACTACAGTTGCTGATGTGCGGCAATTTTTAGAGTGCGATCGCGTCTTAATTTATCAAATTTATGCTGATGGAACCGGGTGCGCCATCACCGAAACCGTTTTACCCGATTATCCCTGCATTTTAGGCACCGTCTTTCCAGAAGAAGTCTTTCCCAAGGACTATCATCAAGCTTATCTGAACGGCAAAATTCGGGCGATCGCCAATATCGAACAGGCCGAACTTGAACCCTGTTTAGTCGAATTTGTCCAACAATTTGCCGTCCAAGCCAAATTAGTCGTTCCCATCATCCAAACCCCAACCGATATCGAAAACCCCGATCAAACTCCCCATCTGTGGGGCTTACTCATTGCCCATCACTGTCGCCAACCCAGGCAATGGCAACCCCACGAAATCGAACTGATGAAGCAACTAGCGACTCAAGTGGCGATCGCCATTCGCCAAGGAGAACTCTATCAACAACTGCAACACCTCAACACCCAACTCGAACAGCGAGTCGAGCAACGCACCGAAGAACTCGCCCGCACTAACGATGCTCTGCGCCTAGAAATTGCCGAACGTCAACGCACCGAAATCGCCCTCCGACATACCAACCACACCCTACAATCCCTGATTGCAGCCTCCCCCCGTGCCATCTTTACCCTTGACCTCCAAGATAAGATACAACTTTGGAATCCAGCAGCCGAAAAAATGTTTGGTTGGACAGAACCCGAAGTCTACCATCAACCCAACCCCATCCTCTGCGAAGAAACCGTCCAAGAATACCGCAATTTTCGCCAAGCCTGTCTGCAAGGGATTACCCCTCCCAGTCTCGAACTGCATCGCTTCAAAAAAGACGGCTCCCCCATTGATATCGTCTTTTCTGCGGCTCCCCTCCTCGATAGCAACGATCGCATTAATGGCATGGTTGCCGTAGTTGCCGATATCACCGAACAGAAACGGCAAGCGGAACAGGTTCGCCTACTTCAGTCTGTAGTTATCAATACTAATGATGCTGTCCTAATCACGGAAGCCTTCCCCATCGATCTCCCCGGCCCCCGTATTCTCTACGTCAATCAAGCATTTACACGGATGACCGGTTATACCTTGGAAGAACTGATTGGCCAAACTCCCCGCATTCTTCAAGGACCAAAAACCGACCGTCAAAAACTCGACCAAGTGCGAGCTGCCCTCAGTCAGTGGCAACCGTTAACCATAGAATTGATGAACTATCGTAAAGATGGCTCGGAGTTTTGGGTGGAGTTTAGCGTCGTTCCCGTTGCCAACAAGAACAACCAATATACCCACTGGATTTCCATCCAGCGAGATATCACCGAACGCAAACAGACTGAAGACGCTCTGCGGCGCTCCGAAGAACGCTTCCGCTCCCTAATTGAGAATGCCTTAGATATTATTACCATTCTCGATCGCCAAGGAAATATTGACTATGCTAGTCCCTCAGTGGAAAAAGTCCTGGGGTATGCCCCAACTCAACTGATGGGTCAGAACTTTTTTGACCTAGTTCACCCCGATGACTCCGGCAAAATTTATCAGCAGATGATTAATAGTTTGGAAAGTCAGGATATGTCCCTTCTGATGGAATTTCGTGCCCAACATCAAGATGGATCTTGGCGTATCCTAGAAGCTGTTACCCATAGCGATGGATCGGCGAGTGAAAATGGAGTGGGCACTTCTCCAGCGCTACGAATTGTTGTAAATTCCCGCGATATTACGGCTCGCAAGAGATTAAACGAGGTCAAACTTGCCCTAGAACAGGAAAAAGAACTCCATACTCTGAAAACTCGCTTTTTCTCCATGGCTTCCCATGAGTTTCGCACCCCTCTGAGTACAGCTCTAGCGGCGGCCCAATTATTAGAACAGTCTTCTCATCTGAATCGACCGGAAGATCCCGTCAAGCGCTCTAGGAATTTACGGCGGATTGAAGAATCCATTAAACAAATGGTACACCTGCTTGATGATATTCTCACCATTAATCGTGCGGAAGCGGGCAAACTGGAATTTAATCCCCAAACCCTGGATTTGCCTCACTTCTGTCGCCAATTGCTCGAAGAAATTCAGTTCAGTGCTGGTCATCAGTATTCCCTCAAATTCATCTGTATCGAAGATTCGGCTTGGGTGAATTTGGATGAGAAACTGCTGCGATCGATTCTTTCTAATTTATTGTCTAATGCGATTAAATATTCTCCGGTTGGTAGCGATGTAGAACTACGCTTAACCTTTGAGCAGCAGGAAATTATCTTTGAAATCTGCGATCGCGGCATTGGCATTTCCCCAGAAGATCGACAACACCTCTTTGAACCCTTCCAACGCGGTCACAATGTCGGCAATATTCCCGGTACAGGATTAGGGTTAGTCGTGACTCAAAAATGCGTGGAATTACAGGGGGGAAGCATTCAGGTTGATAGCCAGATCAATGGGGGCACAACCTTAACGGTTATTTTACCTATAACCTGACCCTGTCTTAGGGTCAAGCCATAAGAGTGTAAAGTTTTATGAAATTCTCTCTCATTTAACGACCTGGAGAAATCCCCATCGTTTAGGATGCAGAAGTTATGGCCATTCGGTCAAATATCAGAAATTAGCTTTATTTAAAAACAATGGGAAATTTAACGACAGCAACTCTGGGCTTAGATGCTTTTGAAGTTGAACCTCTAGAACTTCGTCCTAATGCTGACGAAGCAGAGCTAGAACAGATCGTTCGGGCGGTTTATAAACAGGTATTGGGAAATCAGCATTTGATGGAGGGCGATCGCCTCTCTAGTGCTGAATCCTTATTGCGCAATGGAGACATTACTGTTCGTGATTTTGTCAGGGCTGTAGCCCAATCGAGTCTGTATCAAGACCTTTTCTTCCACTCCTCCCCCCAGTACCGCTTTATCGAGTTAAACTTCAAGCATTTCTTGGGTCGCGCTCCCCAGTCACAGGAAGAAATTGCCGAGCATGTCCAAATCTATAATCAGCAAGGATACGCCGCTGAGATTGACTCCTACATTGACAGTGAGGAGTATGTTGAGAATTTTGGCGATCATGTTGTGCCTTATCCGCGTAGCATTCGTTCAGTGGTGGGATTGAAAAATGAAACCTTTAACCGGATGTTTTCTCTATTACGTGGACCGGCGGCCAATGATAGCGGTAACTCAGCTCGGTTAATCACTTCTATAGCAGCGAATGTAGCCACTCCCATCGAACTTCCCACTGTAGGAAATGGAGCCTCTTATGGCAATACAGAAAAGCGCTTTCGGATTGTATTTTCTAGCTCAAAAGCTGCTGCTCGGCTCAACAAGTTGACCCGTCAGGAATCTCTAGTTAACTACAGTCAAATGTCTCAGGAAGTTCAGACCATCCACAAGAGGGGTGGAAAAATTCTCAAGATTACTGAGTTAGTTTAGTTCTGAATTACGATCGACGGAATCTATATTCTGCATATTTAGACGATTGAATCCAGAAGCTCGAGTAGGGATGAATAGTTTTCCTCCCTACTCTGTCTTGTTTTTATGAGGCATAAGTGTAGGAGTATTTGGGGATTTACTGAATTAATATCCCTCTTTTGTCACTCTGCCGAAAGAGGGCTAGAATAAGAGGGAAGGTAAA
>NZ_CEZBFX010000146.1:0-11434 GCF_982964205.1 Roseofilum sp.
GTCGGAACTCTGGTAGCGCTGGGAGTGTGGATGACTCCGGTAATGGTGACGGTGGGAGAGCAACCCAGTTGGGCGCAAAGTCAGCAACCTTCGGCAGAAGAAATTGAAGCAACGATCATACAGTTAATAAACCAAGCACTTCAACTGCAACAACAGGGAAAAGCACAAAAAGCTATAGAAGTTTGGCAGGAAGTGTTAGCCATTTCCAAAAAGTTACAACTTAAGGAAATAGAAGCCATTGCATGGTTAGGAATTGGTCGAAATTCTGATGATATAGGAAAACCCCAAGCGGCATTAGAAGCATATCAACAAGCCTTACCTATTCTCCAAGAAGTGCAAGACCGAAGAGGAGAGGCAACAACGTTGAATAATTTGGGTTCAGTTTACGACAGCATCGGAGAACCACAACAAGCCATAGAATATTATCAACAAGCCTTACCTATTCTCCAAGAAGTGCAAGACCGAAGAGGAGAGGCGACGACGTTGAATAATTTGGGGTCAGTTTACCTCAGCATAGGAGAACAGCAACGAGCCATAGAGTATTATCGACAATCCTTACCCATTTCCCAAGAAGTCCAAGACTGGGTAAGAGAGGCGACGACGTTGAATAATTTGGGGTCAGTTTACCTCAGCATAGGAGAACCACAACAAGCCATAGAATATTATCGACAAGCCTTACCTATTCTCCGAGAAGTACAAGACCGAAGGGGAGAGGCAGCGACATTGAATAATTTGGGGTCAGTTTACCACCGTATTGGAGAACCACAACAAGCCATAGAATATTATCGACAAGCCTTACCTATTCTCCGAGAAGTACAAGACCGAAGGGGAGAGGCAGCGACATTGAATAATTTGGGGTCAGTTTACCACCGTATTGGAGAACCACAACAAGCCATAGAGAATTACCAGCAAGCCTTACCCATTGTCCGAGAAGTTCAAAACTGGGGGGGAGAGGCAACAACGTTAAATAATTTGGGGTCGGTTTACGAAAGTATTGGAGAACTACAACGAGCCATAGAGTATTACCAACAAGCCTTACCCATTCGCCAAGAAGTGCAAGACCGACGGGGAGAGGCAGCGACATTGAATAATTTGGGGTCAGTTTACCACCGCATCGGAGAACCACAACAAGCCATAGAGAATTACCAGCAAGCCTTACCTATTCTCCAAGAAGTACAAGACCGAGGGGGAGAAGCGGTGACCTTGAATGGTTTGGGGCTAGTTTACGAAAGCACCGGAAAATTAGAAGAAGCCATAAAGTATTATCAACAAGCCTTACCCATTCGTCGAGAAGTGCAAGATCGAGGGGGAGAGGCAGCAACCTTGAAGAATTTGGGATCGGTTTACTACCGCACCGGAAAATCAGAAGAAGCCATAAAGTATTATCAACAAGCCTTACCCATTTTCCAAGAAGTGCAAGACCGAGGGGGAGAGGCGGCAACCTTGAATGATTTGGGGTTAGTTTATAACAATACTGGTCAACAGCAACGAGCTATAGAGTGTTATCAGCAAGCCCTACCTATTCTCCAAGAAGTGCAAGACCGAGGGGGAGAGGCGACAATTTTGAGTAATATGGCTGGATTTTACCGAGATACCAAGCAACCCGACAAAGCAATTGAACACTGGGAAAAATCTCTGGAAATAATCCTCAGTCTCCGCAGTAACCTGAAACAAGAAAATCGGCAAAGTTTTATCAAAATAAACCAAGGTCATTCTATCGCCCTAACCTCCTTCCTCATCCAACAAAACCAACCCAAAGAAGCCTATACCTGGATAAACCGCGTCACCACCTACGAACTGGCCGACTATACTCGCCTACTCGGTGCGAAAGTCCAAAACCCCCAAGCTCAAACACTCATCGACGAATATAACCAGCGCTGGCAACAAATCGAAAACCTGAGACGACAACTGCAACTCGACTCCTCCGATGAACTTTCCCGCCGCATCAGTACCCTAGAGACCGAAAATATTAAACTTGGAGAAGAAATAGCCCAACAGTTCCCCGAAGTAGCCGATATTTTTGAAACCACTCCCACCGACATCGAGCAACTACAAGCCACCATCCCCGAAGGAATCCTTGTCCTGCAACCCGTTCCCCTCGCCAATGTTACGAACGTTCCCAATACCCTGGCTCTGTTTCTGCTCACCCGCGACAGTTTCCAGGTGGTGCAAACCTCCCTGGATGTGGAGCAGTTTAACCAACTCCTTGACCAATACCTGGAACAACTGCAAGATCGTAGCGATACCACCTACACCGAAACCAGCGCCGAACTCTACAACATTCTCATCCGTCCCATCGAAAGCCAAATCAACGCCTATCAACCGCAACACCTGAGCATCATCGCCACCGGACAACTGCGCTATCTCCCCTTTGAAACCCTCTACGACGAAGAAAGCGACCAACAGTTAATCGAAAAATACCCCATCAACTACCTGACTCGCCTCTCGAAAACGCCCCCCAACCGCCAACCCAGCGCTAAATCTAATGCTATTCTTGCTTTCGGTAACCCAGTTCCGCACCCTCCGCAACATCTACCCGGAGCGGAGGCAGAAGTCAACACTATTACCCAACTGTTTGCCAACAGTCAAGCTTACCTGAATCATGGCGCTACCCTAGAACAGTTCAAAACCCAAGCGCCCAAGTTTGCCTTCCTCCATCTGGCTACCCACGGCTGTTTTCAAAAAGATGGGTGTAAAAAGTTGGACATGGCAGCCAACACCATTCTATTTGCCGATACCACCTGGCCCATCACCGATGCTGCTTTACTGGGGTTGAACCACACCCGACTCATTGCCCTCAGCGCCTGCCAAACCGCCCGCGAAGCTGATGTAGAGGGAAATTTGATTTCTGGAGTCGCTTACCTGTTTGAACGGGCGGGAGCGCAAGCGGTGATGGCCAGTTTGTGGAATGTGGCGGATGAATCTACGCAACGGTTAATGAGCGATTTTTACCAGTATGTCCAGGAAGGCATGACCCAAGGGGAAGCCTTACGGAAAGCGAAGCTCAATCAAGTGAACAGGCATCCGTTTTTCTGGTCACCGTTTATCCTCATCGGCGATCCCCGGTAGGATGGTGGGGGAGTGGGGGAATGGGGGAGTGGGGAGATAGGGAGATGGGGAGATGGGGGGAATGGTTTAAGGTTTCTCTAGTCACGGCAGTAGTGGCGTGACCAGGCTAAAATAGGGTATTGTTTGTAGTAAGCACTTTAGTGCTTAAAAGCCTAGCTGGAGATTGCTCAAGCCCTCACTACAAAACAAATCTATTCCACCATTTTAAGCTTGACGCGCCACTACGATTCCTAACTATTCCCTAGCGCAAAGCGCTATTGATCGCCATGAAATGTAGGATTGAGGATCATGAGTTGATCGCCGTGAATACTTTTCTGAATGGCAACGACAGGAGGGACTTTTCGGGTTTGAGGCTCTTCTAGAGAACTGTCAATCAAATAAATCCAACCATCTCGCTCTAGGAGCAAGCGCCAAACTCTGGGTTGCTTGCCGCGAACGTCTGTGTTTTCTTTAGCTAGAATATTCTTGAACGCCTCACGATCCCCAAAAAAGCGAAAGCCTTGCACAGAGGGGTCAATAAATTCATCCTCCAGCAGTCTACCGAGGGGAAGTCGATCTTCTGGTGTAATCAGCGTAACAACGGGTAACGTAGAATTGGGGCCAATATCTCGTTTGACATCGGCGATCGCCTGACTTTGGGCTAAATGAAATAAAATCAATAATACCCAAGCCACAATCACCGTTTCATCAACTAAGGAACGCAGAAACTTAATCGAATCAAAATCTAGAGGATTAAACGTTATTAAAGAGTACATCTGGCGACATAAAAACCGCACCCATCGACTTTTTGAATTTCGAGGATAGGGCAAGCGAATTTTGACCATCTTATTCAGTTTCTCTAACTTTTTAATCCCCCATAACGTCACATAAATGCCATTGATCATTAACCCTAACGCAACGATCGCCCGGAGAATGGCACGAGTATCCCCTAAAATCACTTGGATGGGCACAATAAAAAAAGATTGGACGGGCAATTCCAACGTCGTCAATTCCAAGCTAAACTGGAAAAAATAGACCGAACGATAAATCCAACCCATAAAAAACAAAGCAGCTCCCAGCAAGCCAATTAAACTGGCAAATCGGCGTAAAATGCTCGGTTCATTCTGGGATGGAGGAGTAGACACAATGGTTTATCGGAGACGAGCTATACTCAGTATTATAGGATTTATTGCTCTTCTACCGCTATGAAAACTGTAATTAAGGTAGCTTCTCTGTTCGCATGTACGCTCCTGTGTTATGCCAACTTCTCCCTACCTGTATTTACATCCAAAATAGCCCCTACCTCCAGCATTGCTCAAGCTCAATCTACCGAGCAACAACTTACCGTTGCCTTACCGGAAGTTGCCCAAATTGCCCTGAAAGATGGAACGACTCTATCGGGACGAGCGATCGACATTAATCCACAATCGATAACTCTAGAACGAAGTAATCAGAGTCGAAAGATAGACTGGGAAACTGTATCTTCAGTTCAATTTGATCGAGATTCAGACACTTGGTTAACACCGGGAAGGAGGCTAGTGATTCGTGGAGAAGAGGGTGAAGAAGAGAAAAAGCCTTTAATTTTAGATATTCCTGCCAATCAGATTCAAAAACTCGATCCAGACATTGGCCATTTTCGGCTCGATTTAAGTTTTCTGTCTAGAGGCAGAATTCGCGGCATTCTCCAAGTTGCCAGCGATCATCTCTATGTGGTGGAGCAGATAGAATATAATCAATCCCAAAATGTCTTTACGTTGCAAGCGAAACCCTATCTGAGTCAATAACGATAATAATCAGTAAATGTAGGGTCAGCTTTGACACAAAATTTGCAACCTCGCATTGCATGGCATCACAATTATAAGAGTTTAAAAACTCCTACTCTAGCATTGCTGGACTACACCAATAATGACCAACTTGCCATAGAGTTTGGTTCGTTCTCCATAGAGATCGATCGCTATCAGCTTACCATCACTACATCGACCTTTACCCTGATAGCTTAACCGCTTGCGATCGCCCTGAAAACACTCGTGAATTTGATCGAATACAGAGCGCCTACTTTCCACTGCCATTAAATCCAGAAATGACTCTAAACCGACTAATTCTGCAAATCGATAGCCAAATAGATTGGCTAACTGCCGATTCGCATAGACAAACTTTCCTCGTTCTGTGAGCATATAGAATCCTAACTTGTCTAAGGAGTCTTCTTCGTGGGAGGGTTCTTCAGCACTCTTTTCTGGTATGGAAGAGGGACGCTCGAGTTTTTGATATTCTACATACAGCCGGACATTATCCAACACTACCCCCATTTGCTCGGCTGTTTTCTCCATTAAACTTGCGGTATCTTCCGTAAAATATCCCGGTTCAGGATGCATGAGGGTTAAAATTCCCAAAAGGGTTTGAGAGCGAAAAATGGGCACACCTAATGCTGAACGCACCAAATAAGGCTCATCAGGAAGGGTTAACCAGCGATCGTCGGTTTTCGTATCAGTAATTAAACCAATGTCTCGATGATGATTCACCCAACCGGCTAATCCTTTGTCTAAGACTTGACCAATGATCGCCTGTTTATGATCCCGAATGGTTGCCCCCCGCGCTAATACACTGGCGACTACTGTTCCCTTTGGATCTAAGAAAAATAAGCTCCCTTCTTCTGCTTCTGTAAACTGAATAGCGATTTTCAAGGTTTGTTGTAAAACCGATCGCAGCATCAAGGAACCTGTCGAAGTCCGCATTAAATTTGTAAATGTGCGGAGCAGTTCATTTTGAGCTTCAAAGGCTTTTTGATCCTGTTTCAGATTCCGGATCTCTTGATGCAAACGATGGAGTTCTGCGGTTAGGTTCTCGTCTAGGCGATCGCTCATTTTTCCTTAGTCCTGAAATTATAGCGCTTGGCGCTGGTAATGGGTAAACCCTTTTCTTCCTTGAAAGTCCCTATGTTTAAGACTTTCCCGAAAATGACTACTGAAGGAAAACCCATCGATAGTTTACCTTATAGTAGGAAACAGTGGCTCAAGGATTTTGGGCTGGCGCTGGAGTGGCTAAAGTTTCCGGTGATAGATTAATAAAGGGTAGCGCACCTTGGCCGCCCATAACTGTCGGAAAGTGACCATCCCATTTTTCAATGGCTAGTTTTTGCAGCAAAATCGGTGTTAGAGTTTGTCGTTGCAGTCGTTGCGCTTCGGCTTGTCCTTTGGCGCGGTTGATTTCCGCTTGGGCTTCCTTTTCTGCTTTCAAGGCTTCAAAGTCTGCCCGCTTTGCTTCTTGTTCGGCAATTTGTTTGGCTTCGATGGCTTTGGAAAATTCTGGTGAAAAGGAGACATTGACCAGAGAAACATCATCAATCAAAATGCCATAGGATGTAATTCTTTGCTTCAGAGCTTGATCGATTTCCTGTTTTAATTCGGTGCGTCGAGTAATGATTTCTTCGGCATTTTTCTTGGCGGTTGCGGCTTTCACGACTTCGGAAACCGAGGGCGTAATAATCCGAATTAGGATTTGTTCGTGATTGCCAATTTGTTGAAAGACTCGATTCACTCGTGATGGATCGATATGCCAATTAATGGCAATTTCCATGCCCACATCTTGTAAATCACGGGAAGAAGCTTCTGCATTGACATCATTTTTCTGGACTCGTACACTGAGGTTTTGCACGGTTGTCATCACTGGAACAATCGGATGAATTCCTTCATCCAATATGACATCTTGGACTTTACCAAATTTCATGACTACGCCCCTTTCTCCAGCATTCACGATGACAAAGGGACGAAAAATTAAACCGATAAATACTAGGAAAAATGCCCCCAATACGGGAATCATCAATTGGGGATTGGTGAATTGGGAGTTTGAGGGAAAAGGATTAGGCGATTTCATAATGGGAATGGGTAATCGAGAATTATTAAATGGGGAGTTCTGGAATACTTTCTAGGGGAGGGAGAGACCAGAATTCAGAATCTACTGTAACTTCTGTCACTTTTTCAGAGGAGAGGCGATCGCATCGCCGCGCAAACGGACATCGAGTACATTCACTTGAGCTGACTGGAACTTGGGGAAAATCACTTCCCTGGATATAGTCCTTTAACCCTTGATTAAGCTGGCATAAAAGTTTACTTAGTTCTAGTTTAGTTTGTTCGTGTTGCCCGTCATTATACTTAAATTCGAGAGAAGTTGCTCGATTATGTAACGAATTTTCACCTTTGACAAACCAGTAGGTTATGGAAATTTGTTCCGGGGGATAATGACTGGTTTCGGCTAATACAAAGGGATAAAGACGGGTTTGCCAATTCTGTTTCAGGCGATCGCTATTTTGCGGTTGCAGATGGGTTTTCCAATCCATAATTTGTGCCTGGTGCGATCGGCAAATCAATAAATCATAAATCACGGTTAGCCAATACCCCTCAAACTCCAGAGTTCGCTGGTGTTCACTTTCCCGAAAATCCCCCTCATCTGCAAACAATCCCGGATCAGCAGTGATTAACCGTTCTAAACCCTGTTTAAATTGAGGGTCACGTGCCAAAATTCCCTCAATGGGTAGCCCTAATTCTCGCTGTTGCATCAACAAATGAAACTGGCTTCCCCATTCAGATTTTTCCTGTTGCTCCACAGGAACAACATAAGGAATTTTTTCCAAAAAGATATATTGAAATTTACGCCCACAGGTACTCAAAATATTTAAATGACCTTGAGAGAGGCGCAAGCTCAACTGCTCCATCATTTCCATCCCCTATTATTCATTACCCCTTCCCAGCTCGTAGCACGCTAACATCGAGCTAGCACAAATACACTCTCCTTATTGCCACGATTAATGCGTAAATCTCGATCTAAATAGGTAATATCTAACCAACCTTTTTGATTTTCCTCACTAATGGGGAAATCAAATGGCCAAAAGGTGGCGCTCTCTTGTATTTTCTCAATCATCTGTGAGGGAGATTCATAACCTAAAACCCGTTGCAGGCCGAAAATTCCTCGATTAAATCGCACATTCACCCGCCGCTCATTGACTACGGAGAAATTTGCCCGAACACTTACGAGAGAGTCTAAATAAGGCAAACCATCGAGTTCACCAATATTATAAACCGCCTGCTCATCAACCCGAATACATTGATAGATTTGGCCCAACTGATACAGGGGAATGCGATCGATATTCAACAACTCGGCACTGGTGGTATACAGCAAGCGCCAATCGCCACTCAGAAGTTCCGGAAACTCGGTTGGGCAAGGGTTGGGGTTACGCTCTTCGAGTTGCACCACATAGGACAAAATGGCCTGTTTTTCAGTGGCTGAAGCCAATATACCACGATTCGTGCCGGCGATCGCCTCTAACAAACGGTCTTTACCAATCATAATTCCTCCTAAGTGAATGACCTATACCATTAACAGCTATGCTTATGCTAACAACTGGCTTTCCAGAATCCTGATAAACTCAAAAGAGATGAGTATCACCAATTGGATTTTCCTATTCTCTCAGCCATGTCTGCCAAATTTGTACCGATCAAAAACCCCTCCTTGCGAGAAACCGCTCGTTCTCAACTGGCTCCTATTCTTCCTTCTCCTCAAACCGAGTCCCTAGTAGACTGGTTGGAAAAAACGGGACGCATGTCTGCCCGCGATCCCCAAGAGCAAGAGTTTGTAGAGAATGATGTGGATATCTCCGAACTCGAGCTGATGGATGGAGCAGATGATAACTATGATGACGATGATGATTCCATCAATGATGAGTAAGCGATACAGCGCTTCGTGATGTCATGAGGTACAGTCAGAACCATCCCCCCTAAATCCTCCGAAGATCGGGGGACTTTTACTGCTCCTTTTTCTAAGGTAGGGGGAGAAAGATGTACTACATAAAGCGCGAAAACTGCTGTAACTCTAGATTGAGTGTTTCTGTGAGTGTGAATGTGAGGACAAACTGTGGACGCGAAACTTAGCTTTGGGGGGTTCTCCTTTCCCTGGGGAACCCGTCTATTTTTAATCTTACTGGTTGGTCTGGGACTGACAGCTTTAACGTTAGATCTACAAATGAACCAATTATCCCAGGGTTGGTTTTCCCTGAGTCTGCCCTTCTGGAGCGGGTTCCTACTGACTACCCTCATAGGGGCTTGGGCTGTACCGACCTTAAGAAAGATTAAAGCTGGCCAAATTATCCGCGAAGATGGGCCGCAAGACCATTTGAAGAAAGCGGGTACTCCAACTATGGGAGGGATCTTTTTTATTCCAGTAGCTGTTCTGGTGGCGCTGGTGGCTTCGGGTGGCGATCGCCTGGTTCTAGTCGTTTCCCTCGTTATCTTAGGCTATGGAACGATCGGGTGGATTGATGATTGGCAAATTCTCCGCCGTCGCTCCAATAAGGGGATTTCTCCCCGGATGAAGCTGATCCTACAAACCCTATTGGCGGTTGTTTTTTGCCTGTGGATGCTCTTGACGCAACCAGCAGATCTGACCACAGTGGCTTTATTTGGAGCGGTTAGCCTGCCTCTCGGTTTTATCTTTTGGCCCATAGCGGCTTTTGCCCTGGTTTCTGAAAGTAATGCGGTGAACCTCACAGATGGTTTAGATGGTTTAGCGGGAGGAACCTGCGCGATCGCCTTTTTAGCCCTCGGCGTTCTGTTGGCACCTACTGCTCCGAGTTTAATGATCCTCTGCGCTGCCGTCAGTGGCAGTTGTATTGGTTTTTTGGTCTACAACCGCAACCCTGCCCAAGTGTTTATGGGAGATACCGGCTCCATGGCTCTTGGCGGCGGTTTAGCGGCGATCGCCCTCATTAGCGGTAACATCTGGAGCTTATTGATTCTCAGCGGTCTCTTTGTCATCGAAGCCCTCTCCGTTATCTTACAAGTGAGCTACTACAAAGCCACCAAAGGCCCCGACGGTATCGGTAAACGGATTCTGAAAATGGCTCCTCTACACCATCATCTTGAACTCTCTGGATGGTCAGAAACCCAAGTGGTGGGTGTATTTTATGGCTTTGTTGGTATCCTCGCCATTCTCAGTCACCTCTAGGTCATCCTGTCAATTTTTATAGATTGAACGGCGATCGCCCCTTTAGCTATTCTATCTACTCAACTTTGGGATTGACTGGCTGATTGCGCTCTGATGCTTTTAGTTTTTGCTCAATGGCCAATTGGATCTTTGTATCAAAATCAAGGTCATTTGGACTACAATCTAACTATCTCACCTTGAAATCGAAATCCTTTTTAGGCAACAGCGACATATCTGAAACTATGGTCAAAACACTGCAAGGAGGAAAATATACCCTTGATGAAGAACTGGGTCAAGGTGGGTTTGGATTAACGTTTAAGGCGACCCATCATTATCTGCATCAGATAGTGGTAATTAAAACTTTGAATGAGTCGATTCGGAAACAGCCTAATTTTCAGGAGTTTGAGCAGAAGTTTCAGGATGAGGCTCGCCGCTTGGCGCTGTGTGTACATCCCCATATTGTGCGGGTGAGCGATTTCTTTACGGAAGATGGGATACCCTATATGGTGATGGATTATATTCGAGGGCCGACGTTAGCTGAGTTGGTGTATTCCGATCGCCCCTTAAGTGAGGATATCGCGATTCATTATATCCGTCAAATTGGAGCAGCGCTAGAGATTGTCCATCAGAAGGGCGTGTTGCATCGGGATATTAAGCCCCAAAATATTTTGTTGCACGAAGGCACTCAGGAAGTGGTGCTGATCGATTTTGGTATTGCCCGGGAATATGAGCAAAATTTAACCCAAACC
The DNA here is from genome assembly GCF_982964205.1 of Roseofilum sp. Lineage (NCBI taxonomy): Bacteria > Bacillati > Cyanobacteriota > Cyanophyceae > Desertifilales > Desertifilaceae > Roseofilum > Roseofilum sp. The sequence continues at coordinate 10,770 of NZ_CEZBFX010000146.1, forward strand.
CATACCAGTTTAGTTTCAGAAGGCTATGCTCCTATCGAGCAGTATATGCGATCGCAGCGTCGCAGTGCTGCCAGTGATGTTTATGGACTGGCGGCTACCCTGTATACGATACTGACGGCCAGAATACCCGTGGCTTCTATTTTACGCGATCGCCACCAAATGCCAAGCCCCAGAGACCTCCAACCCCATCTGAGTCCTGCGGTTAATCAAGCGGTGTTGCGGGGAATGGCTCTGAATGCTGAAGACCGACCGCAAACCATTCGGGAATGGCTGGATTTATTGCCCCAAACGTCACTTACGGCTATTCCAACTACTCCTCAAGCCACTACACCCACTCCTTCATCCACCAGCCAAGCCGCCACTATTGCCCTGGTTCCGCCGTCTGTGCCTCGTCCGAGTACTACAGGTAAATTGGGAACTCTAACACCAAGTAATACTACTGAATCTCGGCCATGGCTTTGGCTGCCGATCGTGATTTTAGTGGCGATCGCTGGTTTAATCGGAGGGGTAACCGCCACTCTACAACGGGCTAACCGTCCCTCTGAACCCATTGCGTCCCCCAGTCCCCAACCCTCTCCATCACCCACTCCAACACTACAACCTTCTCCATCACCCACTACCCCCAAACCCCTCTACCAGATGCCATCAGAGTTGATTGGTAAAAG
>NZ_CEZBFX010000147.1:0-11346 GCF_982964205.1 Roseofilum sp.
CAAAGGTTTCTGTTCAGTAAAAGTGTTAACATAAACTCCTAGAACTTTTCTATACAGTTGTGCAGCGCGCGCATATCCGTATTTTTTGGACATGGCTTCCGCTTGAAAGGAAATTAGCCTTGAGTAAGGTAGCTCAGATTATGAATTACATCGCTTGACAAAAACAAAGATATATGTATTACAACTTACGTTTGGAACAACATAACTCATAGCGCAGTAATACTACTGTAGAGGACAGGAACCAACTTTAAAGGCTTCATAAAGGCTCAAAGAAACCATAGAGTCCTTTACTCAAAATTACTTACCTCCCTTTTCTCCTGAATCCTATGACATTTTAGTATGTTCATCGATGGGTCTATCGGTCATAGTGGAGCTATCGAAACAACACAGAAAGAGTTATAGGAGTCCCTACTAATGAATACAACTAAAACCTTAGCGATTACGGCTGCAACCTCTATTTTTGCTCTTATTGCAACTCAGCCTTCTGCTCAAGCCTATCGCCTCTTCTTCGGAGAAGACTTAAACAGTAGTAGCTCTACCCCCTTATTCAACACCCCTAATGCTTCCGCAGCCCAAGACGACTTTCTCTCTGGGTTAGTTGGTGTGGGAGTAGAAACCTTTGAAGGGTTTTCTGATGGTACAGGAGGACCAGTTAATCTCGATTTTGGCGTAGCGGGAGTCGCTACATTACAAGGAAATGGAGAGATTGAACACCAGGCATCTGGCACAGCAGGCTCAGGTCGTTATGCCATCTCTGGTGAAAAATTCTGGGAAGGTGCAGCGCGTTCTGGCGCGTTTTCTATTGATTTTAGTCAAGAGGTAGCAGCGTTTGGCTTTCATGGTGTAGATATTGGAGACTTTGGCGGTCAACTGTCCCTGACTCTAAATTTGGCTAATGGCGGTCAACAAACTGTAACAGTTCCTAATACCATAGGTAGCTCTGCTAGTACGGATGGTTCAGTTCTCTACTTTGGACTCATTGCTGAAAATGATGATGAACTGATTGATAGTCTCTCGTTCAGCATGACTACTGGGCAAGGAGATTGGTTTGCTTTTGACAATATGACCATTGGTAGTAAAGAACAGGTAGCCAAGACTCCTGAACCAGCTTCTGTCCTAGGCTTATTAGCGGTAGGTGCTATGGGCGCAGTCGCTGGACTCAAACGTAAAGCGAACTAGGTCAGTAGACTTCAGTAAATATATGTGAATTTATCACTCTTGTCTATAGGTGTGTATTATACTGAGTTACAGTGAACTCAATACGCACCTATGACCAGTTTTGAGAAAGCTTTGCAGTTTATTGAACAACGGTGGCTACAGAAAACGGGTAAGCGTTTAAGTCCGATTCAAAAAGCGATTCTCCACGGTTCCTGGGAAGAGGAAGCAATTCCTTATCATCAAATTGCAGTTCAGGAAAATTATTCCTCCCAGTACATTCAACAAGTGGCCGCTCCACAGATATGGCGTATCTTATCGGATATATTAGGGGAACCGGTTAGCAAAAAAAGTTTTACTTCTGTAGTAAAGAATTACCTGGCAACCAGCAATCTAAACAATGATTTACTTGAGGTTCCTGGAGATCGCCTCTCTCTTGACTCTGAGTTGTATATTAGTAGACCTATAGAGCAACTGGCTTTTCAAATCCTGTCTCATGCAGGAGGGGTTTTAAGTCTTGTGGGGTCTAGGAAAATGGGGAAAACTTCTCTGATGATTCGACTTGTGCATCGAGCAAGGCAAGAAAACCTGACAGTTATTCCCTTAAGTCTGGAACAGGTTGACCCACAGTTTTTAAAGAATCTAGATCCGTTTCTACGATGGCTGATTTATGAGTTATATCATCGATTGAACCTGCCACTTTCTGAAGGCGATTTTTCTAGGGATGGGTTAGGATGTAAAGGATTATCGACTCATTTACTAGAACACTTACTAAAGCAAATCCATTCCCCTTTAGTGGTTGTACTCGATCGGTTTGATTTATTATTCAATAATCTTTCAATTTCGATTGATTTCTTACGCTTGCTGAATTACTGGTATGAAGCTTCAGGATACGGATTGCCAGAAAGTGATGCTTGGCAAAAATTACGATTTATATTAGTGACGAGTACAGATATTTATGCTGAACTTAATCTTAAAAGTTCTCCTATACGAATGGGGAAATCGATTAAAATGCCTTACTTTACAACTTTAGAAGTAGATGAATTGACACGCCGCTTTAGGCTACAACTCACCTCTTCTGAAGTTGAGGAATTGATGCAGCTTACAGGAGGGCATCCTTATCTGGTAGGTTTGAGTTTATATGCTAGTTCTGAACATTATCTCAGTTTCAAGAGTTTTTTGAAAGATAGTCTTGATGGAGAGCTGATCTTCCACAAACATTTACATTTCTATGGGCAAATTCTCCAAAGGAATATTACTCTCTTGCATGGGTTTCAAGAGGCCGTTCAAGCTCAAGAAGCTGTAAGATTATCCCCATTTCTAGAGTTTCAGCTCGAAAGCTTGGGTTTGGTGAAGTTGGGAAAGAATGGGGTAACAGTAGCGAATGGGTTATATCGTCGGTATTTTGGCGATCGTCTTTAGATTGGCTTAAATAGATATGGCTTCACGGAAAGGTGAGTGATAAAGACAAAGTATTATCAGCTTCCAATCCACATATAGCGCAAAACTTAAATTTTGTCAAATTCTATCACTAAATGTGGAAAATGGAGTACATTAGAATCTTATCACTTCATTGATTCCCCTATGATGCAACCAACTCTCTCCATAACAGACCATACTCCTCACACAAACCCGATTCATGTGATTAAGCGAAATGGCACTCGTGCAGCTCTAGATGTCACGAAGATTCGCGCTGTTGTAGAGTGGGCTTGTTCGGGAACCCAGGCTAATCCGATTCCTTTAGAGGCTGGATTAACGACTCGTCTACGCAATGGGGTGACGACTAGGGAAATTCAGGAAAACCTCATCAATTGTAGCTTAGAGTTGTGTTCTCCGACAGAACCGGATTGGCGTTATGTGGCGGGACGGCTGCATATGTGGAGTCTGTGGAAAGATACTCTAGCGGGTAGGGGCTATCAATATGGCGATTATCCCCAAACGGTGGCTCGCAAGGTAGCAGCGAATGAGTATGATGAGCGAATTTTAACCTATACTCCCGATGAATTAGAAATTGCGGACAGTTGGATTAATCCAGATTGGGATACGGATTATGATTATGCTGGGGCAACACTGTTAACTAAGCGGTATTTGCTCAAGGATGAGTTGCCGCAAGAAGCGTATCTGACTTGTGCCCTCCTGCTCGCATCGGTGGAAGAACCCCAAAACCGCTTGAAGTGGGCGAAAAAGTTTTATGAGGCGATCGCCCAACGGAAGATTTCTCTAGCTACCCCCATCTTAGCTAACCTGCGGATTCCTGGGGGTTCTCTGTCGAGTTGCTTCATTACTGCCATGGATGACAACCTAGAGAGCATTTACGAAACCTTAACCGATACTGCCCGCATCTCCAAAAATGGTGGCGGTGTAGGGGTAAACGTGAGCCGTATTCGGGCAACGGGATCTTGGGTAATGGGTAAATCCAATGCTTCTGGAGGAGTTGTACCGTGGATTAAATTGCTTAATGATACAGCGATCGCCGTGAACCAAGGCGGAAGACGGGCAGGTGCAGTTACCGTCAGCCTCGATATTTGGCATTTGGATGCCTTGGAATTCCTAGAAATGCAAACTGAAAACGGGGATCAACGGCGCAAAGCCTATGACATTTTCCCCCAATTGGTGATTGCCGACGAATTCATGAGACGGGTTATTGCCAAACAAGATTGGACGTTAGTCGATCCCTATGAAGTGAAAAACAAGCTGGGCATCGATCTGCCCATACTCTGGGGTGAAGAGTTTGAGCAAGCTTATAAAACCATTGAAGCGGAAGTTGGCCGTACCCTGAACCTGTATAACCGGATTAATGCCAGGGAATTCTTTAAGACGATCATGCGTACTCAGGTAGAGACAGGTATGCCTTATCTGGCATTCAAAGATACCATTAACCGCGCTAATCCGAACTCGCATCAAGGCTACATTCCCGGCGTTAATCTCTGCTGTGAATCCTTCAGCAATGTCAGCCCTGGGATTGAGGCTCATTGTTGCAACTTGAATAGTCTCAATTTTGCCACCTTAGAGATAGAAGAACTACCTGACATTTGCCAAACGGCAGTACGGATGTTAGATAATACCATCGAAATTACCCATCCTCCGTTCTCAGCCAGCAAAACCCATAATCAGAAATATCGCACTATTGGTGTAGGAGCTATGGGATTAGCCGATTGGTTAGCCAAACGCCAGCTCTCCTATGAAGACTTGCCCCAAATGAGTCATTTATTTGAAGAGATGGGCTATTGGTGTACCCATGCGTCCATGGAATTAGCTAAAGAGCGTGGTGCTTATAATAGCTTTGCTGGGAGTCAGTGGAGCAAAGGAAATTTAATTGGTGCTAAACCAGTAGACTGGTTTCGGGAAAACTCCGAACAGCCCCAACGTTGGGAACAATTATCACAAGATATCCAAACATACGGCATTCGCAATTCCCATATTACGGCGATCGCCCCCAATACCTCCTCGTCCCTCGTCCAAGGTTGCACCGCCAGCATTCTTCCCACCTATAGTCGCTTCTTCTACGATAAATGGGCAAAAGGCAGCGTACCCATTGCTCCCCCGTTTATCACTAATTCCTTTTGGTACTACCAAGAAAACAAACACTTGGAACAGAAAAAAGTAGTTGCTGCTGTCTCCACTATTCAACAATGGATTGACACCGGTATTTCCATGGAACTCCTCTTCAATTTGAATACCGGTATCTATTTTCAGGATGAACCAGAACGCACTCTCAAAGCCAAAGATATTTTTGAAACCTTAATCATGGCTTGGGAACAAAAATGTAAAGCGGTATACTATGTCCGAACCGTACAACGGGATGACTTTAAAGAAGGATTAACGGATTGTAGTTCTTGCGCCAACTAACCCCATATTTGCAAAAAATGGACAATGGAAGTAGATTATAAACTGCTTCCATTTTTTTGTCATTCACTCCCAATCAGTCTACTCATATGATGAATCACAAACACCCAATTGATCGCCCAAAAATGACGGTCAACCCAATTTTTAACCCTGGGGGAAATGACGATACCGAACATCGAACTATTTGGTTTGGTGAAACCACTAATCTCATGCAACTCAATGATGTTCGCTATCCCTGGGCAGTCAGTCTTTATAAAATGATGCGGGAAAACTTCTGGATTCCCGAAAAATTGGATATTACCCAAGATGTGGTTGATTATTGGAATTTAACCCCAGAAGAAAGGAAAGCATTTGATGGAATTTTGTCCTATTTAACGTTTTTAGATTCTGTCCAAACCTGCAATATTCCTCATTTAAAAAGTACGGTTACTGCCCCAGAAGTGAGTTTGTGTATGGCAGAACAAATTGCCCAAGAGGGGATGCATAATCAGAGTTATCAATACATGATAGAGACCATTATTCCGTCAGAGAGAAGGAATGAAGTGTATGATTTCTGGCGCACCGATAAAGTATTGAAAGAGCGGTGTACGTTTGTAGCAGGACTCTATCAGCAATATATTGACGATCCTACCCCAGAAAATTACTTCGTTTCTTTGGTGGCAGATTATGTTTTGGAGGGGCTTTATTTTTACAATGGTTTTTGTTTTTTCTATAATCTAGCTTCGCGGATGTTGATGCCAGGAAGTGCGGATATTTTCAAATTGATTAATCGAGATGAATTATCCCATGTCCGTCTTTATCAAAAAATCATTCCGGAAGCGATGACGGTGTTTCCCCATTCGCTCGATCAAGTTTATGAAATGTTCGATCAAGCCGTGCGCCATGAATGTCAGTGGACAAACCATATTATTGGCAACCAAATCCTGGGAGTTACGGATGCGAGTACGGAGCAGTATACGAAGTACTTGGCGAATATTCGCTTAGGAGCGATCGGTCTTCCGCCTTTGTACGCGGATGATAAGTACAAGAAGAGTCCCTATGCTCATCTAGAGCGCTTTTCGGATACGAAGAAAGAAGGTCATACGAAGGCGAATTTCTTTGAAGCGGGAGTCACCAGTTATGTGATGTCCTCTGGAGTAACCGGATGGGATGAAATCTAGGAATTGCAAGCTGTAGCTCTCTTTGAGGTCGTTAATGTGATGGGGGTTTAGCGTCCCCAGTTGTGCGTTCGGCGATCGCCACGCTATGGTGATCCCCGTCGCCAACGCGGCTCAATTCCCATCACAGTTTTGCTCGTAAAAGATCATCATCAGCTATGAGGGGTATCACCCACTGTTCAGAAGAATTGGGAGAGGATAGGAACATAACGAATTAGGAAAAACAAGCATGTTAACTAGCACAGAAGGAGTATCCGACTACATCTCAGATCTTTTTGGCTCAGTTGGTTCTATCAACGCCATCTCTTTTGAAGAGTGGTTTTTCCTACAAACAACCTTCCAAATGCTCAGTTCTAACTGCGAAGAACACAAAGCAGTACATCGTATCTTAAGAGCGGTACAGCGAGGACAAATCAAAATTATCAGAGAATCCGTAGCCAGCTAGAGCAATGTCTAGGTCGATCGCCATCATACTCTGCATCGCGAAGCGATCGCCTTAATCTAAACAAAGTCCAAGTTTCGCGATCGCTTCCCCAGTGGCGATCGCTATGGTACAACTATCATACTTACATCTGATTATTGATATCAGGCCAAAATGCAGGTTAAATCGGAGCATCTAGAGATCATTCGCGCTCATGCACAGGAGTGTTATCCGCAAGAGTGCTGTGGAGTATTGTTGGGTAGGGTTGAGGAAGATAAGAGGGTTTTGGTAGAAGTGGTGCGGACGGAGAATGGTTGGAATGAAGAGATGGCAGAGCAGCTAGAAGAAATGGGGATGGGGGGAAAGACGAAACTGGAGCGGTATACGATCGCCCCCCAAACCCTGCTAACCTTACAAAAAGATGCCCGTTCTCGCCATCTCCAGATTGTGGGATTTTATCATTCCCATCCCGATCATCCCGCTGTGCCTTCGGAGTGCGATCGCCTCTTAGCTTGGCCAGATTACCACTATATTATTGTCTCCGTCATCCAAGGGCGCGCCACAGTGATTAACGACTGGGTTTTAGATAGAGATCGCCAATTCCAACCCTCGCAACTCGAAAATATTCTTAACACAGATACCCACGGGTGAAAGAGAGCGTTACAATAAGAGACTCAATATGGGAAATTCTTGCAACTTGTCCCCTAAACTTCTATGCTCAATCCTAATCTGGACGATATTCAACTCATCCCAGAAGAGTACGAACGCTACTCTCGCCATCTGATTTTGCCAGAAATTGGACTGGAAGGGCAAAAACGCCTCAAAGCGGCCAGTGTTCTCTGTATCGGTACAGGGGGTCTCGGCTCACCCCTACTGCTCTACCTAGCAGCAGCCGGTGTCGGACGCATTGGTATCGTTGACTTTGATATCGTCGATCGCTCTAACCTTCAACGTCAAGTCATTCACGGCATATCCTGGGTCGGGAAACCCAAAATTGAATCCGCTAAAAATCGGATTCACGAGATTAACCCCTCTTGCCAAGTCGATCTGTACGAAACACGCCTAAGTTCAGAAAACGCCCTAGAGATCGTTGAACCCTATGACATCGTAGTGGATGGAACGGATAACTTCCCCACCCGCTATCTGGTGAATGATGCCTGTGTTTTACTCAATAAACCCAATGTTTATGGGTCAATTTACCGGTTTGAAGGACAAGCCACTGTCTTTAACTATGAAGGGGGACCCAACTATCGCGACCTCTATCCCGAACCCCCACCGCCGGGAATGGTTCCGTCTTGTGCAGAAGGAGGCGTGTTAGGGATTCTACCCGGAATGATTGGAGTCATTCAAGCGACAGAAACTGTCAAAATTATCCTCGGTTCCCCAACAACGTTAAGCGGTCGTTTGCTCTTATATAATTCCCTAGATATGAAATTCCGGGAGTTAAAATTAAGACCCAATCCAGAGCGCCCGGTCATCGAAAAATTGATTGATTACGAGCAATTTTGTGGCATTCCTCAAGCCAGAGAACAGGAAGCTCAACAGCAATCGGCAATTCCGGAAATGACAGTTACCGAATTGAAAGCCCTGCTCGATAGTAGTGCCGACGATATACTGTTAATTGATGTCCGAAATCCCCATGAATACGACATTGCCCAAATTCCTGGTGCAGTATTGATTCCTTTACCGGATATTGAAGAAGGCACAGGGGTCGATAAAGTGAAGGAATTGCTTAATGGTCATAAGCTAATTGCCCATTGTAAGATGGGAGCGCGATCGGCTACAGCTTTGGGTCTTCTCAAAGAAGCAGGCATTGAAGGTATTAATGTAAAGGGCGGAATTTTAGCCTGGAGTGATGAAGTCGATCCTTCTGTGCCGAAATATTAATCTTTAGCGAGTAGAGAGTCCACTCCTTTATATCCACAACCTTAATAGAACAAGGGGCCCCTAGCCCCTTGTCTCCCAAGGAGAGATGAATGTCATATCAACCCAAAAATTAAGACAGAGGCCCAATATCAGCTAAATCCAAAATTTGGGGAATTAAGTCCTCACGCTTCACCGCCATCAGATGGACACCATGACAGATATTGCGAGCTAGTTTAATTTGTTCGGCGGCAATTTTCATGCCTTCTAAGAGAGGTTTTTCTGCATTGGCGAGGCGCTCGATCAAGGAATCGGGAATATGAACACCAGGCACACAACGCTTAACAAATTTGGCATTTTTAGCGGATTTGAGTAAGAAAATTCCGGCTAAAACAGGTTTATCCGAGCCGGCTGCAACTTGGGTCATGAATTTATCTAAACGCTCAAAATCAGTGACCATTTGACTTTGGAAAAACTGAGCGCCAGCATCTAACTTTCTTTTAAATCGTCGTTGCAATCCTGACCAACTGTCAAGTTGGGGGTCTACCGCAGCTCCCGCTAAGAGGTTGAGGGGGCCATCGGGGAGTTTTTTTTGGTGAGCGTCAAACCCTTGGTTGAGGAGGTCAATGACTTTCAACAGACGCACTGATTCGAGTTCAAAGACGGGGCGACCATCGCCATAATCTCCAGCCTTTGGCGGGTCTCCAGTGAGGGCGAGAATATTGTGAATGCCTAAAGCGTTGGCCCCCATGAGATCGGCTTGAATGCCCATACGGTTACGATCGCGGCAAGCCACTTGACAAATGGGTTCAATCCCTTGTTGCAATAAAAGCACGCTGGCAGCCAAAGGGCACATGCGTAAAACAGCACGACTTCCATCTGTAATATTGACGGCATGAACCCGGCCTTTCAGGTGTTTAGACATTTCTATCATATGGCTGGTGTCACCGCCTTTGGGGGGCATGACTTCAGCCGTGACTAGGAATTCTCCTGAATGTAAGGCTTGACGAAAAGAATTAACCATAATAAAAAAGTAATGTTATTTACAAGGGACTGGAATAGCCGAGGGCTTTTTTTACTTCAGCTAAGGTAGAAGAAGCGATCGCGTCTGCCTTGTGCCGACCTTGGCGCAAAACTGATTCTAGATACGGGCGATCGCCCATAATTTCCTGATATTTGTCTTGAATGGGTTTGAGCGCTTCTACCACGGTTTCCGTCAACAAGGGCTTAAATTGTCCCCATCCCATCTCTTGACATTCTGCTGCTACTGCTTCCTTCGTTTGTCCAGAGAGTAGCATATAGAGGCTCAATAGGTTATGACATTCTGGCCGGTCTAAATTATCAAATTCTAAGCCCCGAAAGGGATCGGTTTTACAGCGCTTAATTTTGCGGGCGATCGCCTCTGGGGGATCGAGTAAACTAATTCGACTTTGTTCGCTCGGATCGGACTTTGACATCTTTTTCGTGCCATCCGTCAAACTCATCACCCGTGCGCCTTCTTTTCTAATCAAAGGATTGGGTAACTTCAGTACCGTTTCTCCTTTGCCATAGAAATGATTAAAGCGAGCAGCAATATCGCGAGTGAGTTCTAAATGTTGTTTTTGATCTTCTCCCACGGGCACGCGATCGGCTTGATAAAGTAGAATATCTGCTGCCATTAACACGGGATAATCTAACAATCCTGTGCCCACATTTTCGCCCTGTTTAATTGCTTTTTCCTTAAACTGAATCATATCTTCTAACCAGTTTAGAGGGGTAATACAGTTAAGCAACCAGGTTAATTCACTATGGGCAGGGATATGGGATTGAATAAAAATGGTACTATGCTCTAAATCAATACCACAAGCTAGATAGAGCGCCGCAATGGTATAAGTATCGGCGGCTAGGGTTTCTGGGGTATGAGGAACTGTGATTGCATGGAGATCGACCACACAAAAATAGTTTTCATATTCGCTTTGTCCCTCAACCCAGTTCCGGATCGCACCTAAATAGTTACCGAGATGAAGGTTACCGGTGGGTTGAACACCAGAAAGAATGCGCTGTTTACTCATACTTTTGGGAAGGGACGGCAGAGGTCAAGGTTGGACAGGTTAGCTTAGGAATATAGCCAAAAACCAGGGTTAGGCGCTAACCTGCCCAGACAATGACGAGAGAGGTGGTTTTTGGGTATTAATTTTTATTACAATACACTAATCTGGAACAAATTGTTAAATTTTGAGGGTGAATTCAATCATGGACTCAAGATCCGACTCAAGAGCAGGGGAGGGCGATCGCCAGTACCTGCAAGAATGCATTGAGCTAGCCCATAAATTGGAAACCCATGAGAGGGCTAAAGCAGAATTTAGACAATGGTGCGATCGCCTGGCGCAAGACAATCCCCAAGCGGCTGCTCTGCTCACCCTCCTCTGGGACGAAGCGATCCGAGCGAACCGTTCTGCCCTCTTTTGGGAAGAACTCAGCAATGTAGAAAAGCAACTGTGCGATCGCATGACCGAAGAAACGATTCAGTTACAGCAAAACTATCTCCGTTTGGTGCAAGAGCAGTAACGTTGGTCATTACAGCGCTTTGCTCTGTATGTCATTGCGAAGGTTGCGCCAGCGGAATCAAGCAATCTCTTCCCTATTGCCTAGCGCAAAGCGCAAAGTACTATACTTACTGAACTCAATCATTGCCATGCCCATTATTGCTGACCACTTAAGTGGTGGATATCACCAAAACCCGATTGTTAAACAGATTAACCTGAGTTTAGAGACTGGAGAATGGTTGAGTTTAGTCGGGGCTAATGGCTCCGGTAAATCCACGTTTCTCAAACTATTGAGTCGTTTGCTCTCCCCCCAAGAAGGCGTTGTATAGCAGAGAAAGGGAGAGTTAGGACATAATAGAAAGATGAAGTTAGCGATCGT
>NZ_CEZBFX010000148.1:0-10981 GCF_982964205.1 Roseofilum sp.
GAGGCAAGGGGTTCAAATGAGGAGATAGCGGTGGAAGCATTCTCTCCTTGCGCTTCATTGGCATCGCTACCTGAGTTCACTCCTTCCTCTTTTTCTCGAATGACATGAGACACTTCATTCATTACTTCTAGAGCTAATTCAATCAGGTCAGGATGAGCGGGAATCAATGTTTCTACCGGCTCTGGATCGTCTTTAGGGAATTGACGCAATAAACGCCCTAAATCCTGCATGAACGAGAGAGGAGCGCGAACATTTGTAGCATGAATTCGATATTTCAGACGGTTAATCGAAACCCCCTCTCCTAACATGGCTACACCAATTATCCAGGAATAAGCAGTCGGGCCAGTTTCGGAAGCAAACTGCTCAATTAACTTGCTAGAATCCTGTTGAGAAAGACTGCTGGAGCTAGAGTTGGGGTCATCATCCTTGGAAACCACAACGAGAGCATTTTCCCCTGTTAGCCGCAGAATGCGTTCCTTCATTTGTCGAGCAGCTTGAATTGTCGGAACTCGTACATAGGTCGCGCACTCTGGCAGTCCCTTCTGGCGATCGCGTTTCATGCGTCCGTGCGCCCATTCAATTGCTGTTTTAACCCAATCTCCTTCAACAAAAATGGCGGTATTGAGAGCATCGGTTAATTGTTTCTCATTTTGAGCATTGGTGAAGGTTTGACCGTCATAGTGGGCTTCTCCTCGACGATAGGTAAACTCCCCAGCTAAGGTGACAAAAGAAAAGGGAGGAATCGTCCCTTCCCGCAAAGCGTCTGCTAAGACATACCTGAAGTCTGGCAAACACTCATAAACGTTTTCCTCAACAGAAGCATAATTAATCCAATTACCTAGAATCCTGTTGTTATCCGAGCGAAATGGTGTTCCTGATGTCATCAAACGATGGGCTACAACCTCATCTGGAAATGCTGCTTCACAGGCTTGACCAAATGCTAACTGGTCGCTTACGTGATGGACTTCATCGAGAATAATGAATACCTTACCTGCAACGTCTCTCTTCAGTGCCAAGCTCAACGTTTGAGCATTATCTGATTTAGTTAACCACTGATAGCTAACAACCATCCCATGATAGCCCTGGTTCAATAATTCATTGGGGGTGGGCGGACGATTCAAACGTTGATCTGTACCCGAGTAGTATAAATCCATACTAAATAGATCTCTGGCATCGGTGGAATATTGGCGCTTCAAATGATCTCCGGGAACAACAGCCACCAGAAACCGTAAGTCTAGCCCCCCTTTCCGAAGAAAGTCATAGGCATAGAGTGCTCCACCCGTCTTGCCTGCGGATGTGCAAGCTTCTAAGAGAAAGTTTTTCTTGAGATTAGTCTGGTAATCCCTCACAAAGCGGTCTTGCCAATCTCTGGGAACAAACTTTGCGGCCATAAATGCCTCCATTAGTTAATATCGATCTGTATACCTTTCGTAGCTCAAACGTATTCTACCATAGTTGTATCTCACCTGTATCCCAATCGCATGGCAAAGAATAGCAAAAGCAAAACTATATCCATACGCTTGTCTGACCTAATGCTTGAAGCGCTGGATGCCCGTGCCATTCTTGACGAGAAAGACAGAACTCAGATTATCCGAGAAGCGATCGCAGGGTATTTAGACTTATCAGATGAACCTGTAGAAGATAAGTTAGAAGCCTTGGAAGAGAAACAGCATTCTTTGGGTAAAGCGGTTGATAGCCTATGCAGGGAACTGAAAGGAGAGTCCAAAAGAACTGATTCCTTAGAAACGCGCATAGAAGAGCTGAACCGCGTGATGGCTCTCTTCTTGGAGCGAGTAAATTAGTCCAGTTTTGGACAAGGAGGCGTGTGTCTGACACGATTCCTGTCAAGTCTTTATCCTCTGTTAGACCTTTCCACTTCCAGTGCCTTGAGAGGCTCTGAAATAGCTCGTCAGCTCTGTATCTGAGTCAACATATGACGATAGTGATCGCACCTCATCTAAAATTTATGTACTTTTGGCGATATTATAATTCCATCTTTGGACTTCTGGCAATATTATGCTTCGATAAACGATCGATGTCCAGATCTTAGTGACAAACTAATAAGCTTTCTGTAGGGGGAGTTGGCAATATTATGGTTCAGTTCCCGGCAAAGTTATGGGTAAAGGCACATGTACCTCATGAAAGCGGAAAATGTTGGAATCCCCAACTTCGATCTAAGGTCAAATTGGGGTTTTGTCGATCGTGACGATCGATCAGTTCAATGCGATCGCCCCCGATTAATTCTCCAATAATGGCCGCCTCTCCCTCTAATGTCTCCACGAAAGGATGAGCGACTTCTGGAGGAAGGCACAACACTAACTCAAAATCTTCTCCTCCATAAAAAGTCCAATGGCGAATCTTGGCTTCAGAAAGTACAGAGCTTAAACCCTGAGCAGTGGGAATTTGACTTAAATCAATCCTAGCGCCAACGCCACTGGCGCGACAGATTTGATCTAAGGCATCGGCTAACCCATCGCTACTATCCATTCCGGCGATCCGTTGCGGCTTTAAATTCCATAATTTGGGTAGAACATCTAAGCGCGGTTTGGGATATTGATGCGCTTTAATGAATTTTTGGCGATCGCCGGGTGACAAAGTCATCGACCACTGAGGATTTAACAAACATTCTAGGCCAGCACGGGAGGCTCCATGAACCCCTGTGACCACAATAAGATCGCCAGGTTTTCCCGTATGGCGTTGACAGAGGCGATCGGGTTTAACTTGTCCCAAAGCGGTAATACTAAGGGAAATAACCGGCGATCGCACTACATCCCCACCAATAATGGCAGTCTCATGGGGTTTTAAACCGTCGTTCATCCCTTCATAAAGTGACTCAACCCACTCCACCTCTGTATCTGCCGTTAAACTTAACCCCACGGCGATCCCTAGGGGACAAGCACCCATAGCGGCTAAATCTGATAAATTAGCCGCTACTGCTCGCCATCCAACGGCATGGGGGGGAGTCGTGCGATCGCTAAAATGGACTCCATCCACCAACACATCCGTGGTCACCACCATGCGGTATCCTGGAATCAGATCCAACACTGCCCCATCATCCCCCACTCTATGGGCAGCACAAAACCGGAAGAGACGCTGCAAAAGCCCCTGTTCCCCAACTTCTCTCACCTTCATGGCCACATCGTAAAATACTGAAAACGTCTTCTATACTTTAAACCCTGACATGATCGGCGAAAATCCTGCCTTAATTCCTCTCCTAATCCTTACCCTTCTGCTGTGTATCGGTCTCTTTTTCTTTATTCGAGCCTCCGTTAAAGACCGAACAGAAGAAATCACCCTCATTGCTAATGTCACAGAAGAAGAACTGCTTCCCCAACTGCAAACCTATTTTGACAGCCGAGCCTACCAGGTTACTGCTCTAGAGAGCCAAATCCAGAAAATCACCTTTGAGGGGACTGTTCAACCCAGTTGGTTTTTAGCCATTTTTCTCTCTTTTTTAGCTACTCTTGGCCTACTTTGTGGTAATCTTGTAATCTCTACCGTATGGTCTGACTTTCCCCCAATCCTATGGGCGATCGTCTTCCTTGCCCCGGGTGCAGGTCTTTTCTACTGGAAGGGCGCTTATCGCACTGAACAAGTGGAGCTACAAGTTCAATCTCTTGAGTCATCCACGAAAACGGCGCAAAGTCTAATTGCGGTCAGAGCGCACCGAGATGAACTGGCTGAACTTCAGAAAGCCTTACAATCTTTGCTTTGTAATGAGGCAGAGTTAAGCTGAAACTCTGCCTCATTAGCTCCCTGAGTTACCTGAAGCTTGACACGCTGCTATCCGATCGGATAAGGTGTATCAACTTGTTTGGCTTCAGTTATGACAGCTCCCAGTAGCATTGATGGGGGTTGAAGGTCATCCGGATGTTTCAAACTGGGAAACAGAAAATGGTTTTCCTCAACATATTGAGCGCCAAATAAACCTTTTTCTGCCCAAAAATACCGATCTGTGGTATGCTCGTTCCGCTTGACCAATAATAAAGCGGGTGGGATAATCCCTTGAGCGCGAATAAATTTTCGAGCTGCCGTTACGGGTTTATCTTCTCCGCTTTCAATGCTATACTGAGGAACTTGTTCGAGGATACGCCGTCCTTCCTGGCGACGACGACTTTTGCGCTTACGTCTCCTAGCCAAATCTCCTTACCTCCCCTTTTAGCAGACAGATGTAGTTGTGGTTACAAAATACGTGCAGATTATATCGGTTTCTATGAAAAAAATCAATCAGTCTTAAGATAAATCAACAAAAGTCCCTAATCATACTGACGCGATCCCTATACAGATCCCCATCGGTAGAACCGGCTAAAGTCACTGAAGTCGCGGAAACCACTACAATAGGGAAAATGGAATTCACTTTGGGTATTCCTCGAATGTGTAATGTTGTGAATTCCTAACGTCCCCGCTTAAGTTCTATCCTCATGTTAAGGCCTGCCAGTTCGGACTTTATTGAACTGTGTCGATCGCAAATCTCCTTGTTGACCCAATCGTTGGGAGCATCTTTGAGTGCAGTTTATCTAACGGAACACCATCTAGACCGGTCGTTTACCCAACTGATTCCGATCGCCGCTTACCCGGATCGGGCAACTCCTTGGACGGAGTTGAAGCCGATCTCTTTTCTTCCCTATGAGGGATACTTGCAAGGTCTTGCTCCTTCTTTACCCAATCCCCTCGATCCGAAGTTGGAATCAGCCGCATCGAAAGTCCTGCCGCAACCTCATCAACTGATCCTACCGCTGGTAAAACAAAAAATGTTGATGGGGTTTTTAGTCACCCAACGGGAGGATCGGCAATGGAATGAACTCGAGCGAGAACAAATTCAACATATTACGAATACATTGGCGATCGCCTGTTTGTTGGATCAACGGGGTCAATGGTCTGAACATCGCTATCAACAACAGAGTACGCTGCAAACGAAGCGTCATGAACTGTTCCATAATTTTCTCCATCAATTCCGTAATCCTCTAACCGCTCTGCGAACCTTTGGTAAACTGCTGCTGAAACGATTGCCTGCTGCCGATCCGAATCGGGCGATCGCCGAGAATCTTCTGCGCGAAAGTACTCGCCTCCAGGATTTGCTCCAATATTTTAACCAATCGATGGATTCCCTAGAAGTGTCAGGGAACCGTCTGAATGGGGAGAATCCTTCAGAACAGCGACTGTTGAGTGCAACCCCTTCCTCTGTACCCCAACTTCCGGCTTCCCTAGGTCAGATTTCCCTCACGCTTCAATCGTGCGCTATTGAAGAGATTTTAGACGCTCTTTTACCGTCTATTGAGGCGATCGCTCAAGATAAGGGATTGGGTCTTAATGGTCAAATTCCGGCTAATTTACCTCTCATGGAAGTCGATCCCACGGCGTTAACGGAAGTTTTGAATAATCTTTTAGAAAATGCAATTAAATACACACCCGCTCCAGGAACGATCTATCTACAGGTCACGGCTCGCGAGACTCAAAATCAACTGCTGATTGCCATTAGTGATACCGGCCCAGGTATTCCCCCAGAGGATCTAACTGAGGTCTTTAAGCGCCATTATCGAGGGGTTCAAGCTGAGGGGGAGATTCCTGGAACGGGTTTAGGTTTGGCGATCGCTAAAGATTTAACGGAGCAAATGCAGGGAAGCCTGAACGTTTTTAGTCCAGCCGCCTATCCACCTGACGCGACCCAAGGCACAACGTTTGTAGTTAGTTTACCCATTCCGTAAGTTTAATTGAGGATCAATAAGTATGGTGTTGTCAACGACTCGTGCCTTAAAAGAATGGGCGATCGCCATCCAAGCCTTAGAAACGGGCGAAATCATCTGCCTTTGGCGCAAAGGAGGCATTCAAGAAACCGAAAAACGCTTTCAGGTGGATCGGGATTGGATTTGGCTCTATCCGACTTATGAGCATCAAAAACCCTCTTTACTAAAACCAGTCTATGCGGCTCAAGTTAAGCCAGTTCCTTCTGGATGGCATCCTGATAAAATTACCATTAGTAGTGGTGCAAAGGTTACCGATGTTTTAGAACTCACGGAACCGGAGCAAATTCAGGGATTATTTCACAACTTGTTTGCCGAACAGATTTGGACTGAAGACTTTATCAGCGATCGCCTGCGCTGGAAGCCCCAAAAACCGCTCTCTCTTCTCCTGCTGCGAGTTTACCGCTTATCGAAACCAGCGATCGTTCCCTACGATGCCAGTTATGGCGGCTGTAAATCTTGGATCGATCTACAAATTACGATTTCTGGAGATCGACTCTCTCCCGTTCTCAATGATTCCATTTATGAACAACGATGTAACCAAATTCGAGCGCTTTGCGCTGTAACGGGGGGATAGGGAGAGTTAGGACATTTTTTATTGCCTATTGCCTCAAACCCTAACCTAACTGTCCTAACCCACTCCTGTTTTCTTCAGGTATTGACCCACTAACTCAATGATGCGATCGTCCGTTAACATCCAAGGATGAATCAGAACAGGAACCGTGATGTTTTTCCCCACAGGAACATTGGAACTTTTAGCAGGCAAAATCATTAAATCGTTGGGGGTCCAAATGGAAGTAAATTGAACGGAGTTCAGTTGATCGAAATCTCGATTTAAATCTTGCAAAAACTGACTATTGGGGCGCATTTGCACGCAGCCAGGATTTTGTCGCACGTAGGACATTAAGCTACCATGATGGGGAGACGATAACGTAATGAAGCGATCGCATCGCTCTAGCCCTCCCAAGCGCTGTAAATAGTACCGGCTAATGATTCCTCCCATACTAAAGGCAACTATATCGAAGCGTGTATCTTGGCTAAACGTTCGCTCTATATACCCTTGAATCTGTTCTGCTAACCGATCTAAACCCACTTGGCCATTGTTGGGAACTAAATCTAGAGCATGAGTCAACCATCCTTGACCCTCTAACACCACAGCCATTTTCCTAAACACCGCTCCAGTGTCATCAATGCCATGAATGAGTAAAACCGGATTGCGAGTTGTCATAAAAAAAGCCTACAGAGAGAAAACAAGAGTTTAAACAAAAGAAAAGAGGGGATTGAATCCCCCCTCAAAGTATATCAATTCAGGCCAATGGTTCTCTATTTAACGCTAACTTTAGCGCCTGCTTCCTCAAGCTGCTTCTTAGCATCTTCTGCCGCATCCTTAGCCACTGCCTCTTTAATCGGTTTAGGCGCAGATTCCACCATTTCCTTGGCTTCCTTCAGACCCAAGCCAGTAAGGGCACGAACCACTTTAAGAATGGCAATCTTCTTATCAGCAGGAACTTCTTCCAGAATCACATCAAATTCGGTTTTCTCTTCCACTTCCTCAGCCGGAGCCGCAGTATTAGGGCCAGGAGCCATCATCATCATGCCACCAGTCGCCGCAGCGCTTACCCCAAAGACTTCCTCGATTTGCTTAACCAATTCAGAAGCTTCGAGCAGAGAAAGGGTTTTCAGCTTTTCAACAATTTCGTCAGTAACAGCAGACATAGTTAGGTATACTCCGTATTAGTCATTTACGATCGGGTGAAGGGGATTCTAAGCAGCATCACTGCCAGCGTCCCCTCCTTCTTTGTCCACGTAGGCCTGAAGGCCACGGGCAATAGAGGATGGAACTTGATTAATTCCAACCGCCAGTTTGGTTGCCACACCATTGATTGCCCCAGCAATTTGAGCAATAAGTTCCTCTTTAGAAGGCAAGTCACCAATGGCTTTAATCTCTTCCTCGGAGAGGGCACGGCCTTCCATGACCCCACCCCGAAGAATGGTTTTCTTGGTGGCTTTTTGAAAACCTTGGTAGGCTTTAATTGCCCCACCAATATCGTCTTTAACCAGCAGAAAGGCTGAAGCATCGGCCAGGAACTCCTTCATCGGTTCCCAAGCTTCATCCCCTTCTACGGCTTTACGCATCAGGGTATTCTTGGTTACCTTACAGGTGGTTCCTGTTGGGCGCAGTTGTCGCCGTAAATCAGTGATTTCAGCAACAGATAGACCTTTGTAGTCAATGACAACAGCGAGTTGGGCATCCTTCAAGCTTTCTTGAAGTTCGGCGAGGATCGCCTTTTTATTTTCTAGGGTTCTCCCCATTGATGTGTTACCTCCATGGTCTGAGTCAGACATTACTCCGACTTTGGCATTAGTCGCCCAAAAGCAACGCCCCGACAGGGTAGCCGGGGCGTTGCTAGCGAAAATGATCGACCCAACCAGGCTAGACTGACCTGAAGATGGGGAATTTAAAGAACACTTTCGACGGGCCTCGGCAGGAAATTAAGCAGCAAGCACCTGCTATCTTGGGCTGAATCGATATAAAAATTCAGAGGTTTAGAGTTTTAGACGCATTGCAAGTTGTACCCGTTAGGCAGCTTCACCAACTTTGAGGTCTCGTAAGAGGGAAGTATCGACCTCAATCGGCGGGCCCATGGTGGCACAAACATAAACGGTGCGCCAGTATCGGCCTTTAGCACCAGAGGGTTTGTTGCGATCGATGGTTTCCTGGATGGCTTTGAGGTTTTCCAAGAGATCTTCCGCACTAAACGCGGCTTTACCAAAGAGGATATGGACGATTCCAGTGCGGTCTGCCCGGAATTCCAGTTTACCCGCTTTGACTTCAGCAATGGCCTGAGCCACATCCGAGGTTACTGTTCCTGCTTTTGGTGAAGGCATTAACCCACGGGGACCGAGTAAACGACCAAGTTTTGCCACTTTAGGCATCATGTCTGGAGTGGCAATGAGGCGATCGAAGTCCATACGTCCTTTTTGGATCTCATCAATCAGTTCTTCCGAACCAAAGACATCTGCTCCGGCACTGGAGGCTTCTGAGACTTTTTCCCCTCTAGCAATAACAGCGACTCGAACAGTCTGCCCGGTTCCTTTGGGTAAAACTACCGTCGTTCTCAATTGTTGGTCAGTATATTTGGGATCAATTCCTAGGCGAATGTGGGCTTCTGCCGATTCTGGGAATTTGGCTGTGGCTGTCTCTTTGAGTAACTCGATGGCCTCTAAGGGTTCATAGGGCCGCTCTTCTACTTTTTTGTACAGCTCTTGCAGTCTACGCGATCGCTTTGTAGGCATGTTTTTTTGGATCTCCTGGGGTGGATAACGAAGGCCTGACTTCTCCCCCGCTTTAGTTCAATTACAGTTGTCTTAAGAGTAGACAATTCTATTATGATAGCACAAGAAGAAAACTTCTTCTAGTCCACCACTTTGACTCCCATATTTCGGGCAGTTCCGGCCACAATATTCATGGCTGCCTCAATATCATTAGCATTTAAATCAGGCATTTTGGTTTGGGCAATTTCTTGCAGTTGGGCGCGGGTAATGCTTCCTACTTTTTGTTTGTTGGGTTCGGCTGAACCTCTCTCAATCTTGGCCGCTTTTTTAATCAGCACCGAAGCAGGAGG
Organism: Roseofilum sp.; assembly: GCF_982964205.1. Classification (NCBI taxonomy): domain Bacteria; kingdom Bacillati; phylum Cyanobacteriota; class Cyanophyceae; order Desertifilales; family Desertifilaceae; genus Roseofilum; species Roseofilum sp. Next base: position 9,368 of record NZ_CEZBFX010000148.1, read on the forward strand.
GGTTTTGAGAACAAAGGTAAAACTGCGGTCTTCATAAACAGAGATTTCAACGGGAATCACCATTCCAGGTTGATCGGCCGTTTTCGCATTATATTCTTTGCAAAACATCATGATATTCACCCCATGTTGACCCAGTGCGGGACCAACCGGAGGTGCAGGGTTAGCTTTACCCGCAGGTAAAGCTAATTTAATCAGAGCAACAACTTTTTTAGCCATTGGCAATCATCCTAAATTGACTTTATTGTTTTTCAACTTGATTGAACTCTAGTTCAACTGGGGTATCTCGACCAAAAATAGAAAGGAGGGCTTTGAGTTTGCTCCGTTCCGGACTAACCTCAATTACTTCTCCTTCAAAATCTTTAAATGGTCCAGATAAAACCAGGATTTTGTCACCAGGGGCCATATCAATTTTGACCACTGTTTTATCTTCCTGGGTCTGTTTGAACATGCGCTCGACTTCTGTTGGACTCAGGGCAAGGGGTTTAACATGCCCCCGTCCTCGACCGTAGCGACGTTTTTGTTCTGCCCCTACAAAGTTAATCACATTAGGGGTGTTTTTGACTACAGGCCAGGTTTCATCGTCGAGAACCATATGGATCAAGACGTACCCAGGAAGGACTTTTTCTACCGTCTGTTGAGATTTTCCTCCCTTGCGGAATTGAACCGTTGATTTTTCCGGAATTTTAACTTCCAGAATGCGGTTAGCTACGTTGAGAGTTTGCTTGCGTTGTTCGAGGTTATTTTTAACCCGCTTTTCACAACCGGAAGCAACCTGTACAGCATACCATCTGGGTTTTTCAGCCGGTTTGTTGTCGGTTTCCTGGAGGTCTGTTTCTCTGGGGTTGGACTCAAAAGACTCCTCTGATACCATGATCAAAATACCTGACTGGCTGTCCAAATAAATAGTTTATCGACTGCAAAGATCAGGAAGGCGAATAATCCAACCATGGACATTACAGCAACAGATTCACTGATCAGTTGTTGGCGAGAAGGCCAAACAACTTTTTGCAGTTCGTCTTGCGTTCCTTGCAGAAATTTCTGGGTAACCTCTACGGGGTTGTCTGTTTTTTCTGGTACTTGTGCGGTTTCTTTTTTGGCCACAGTGTTTGGATCTCCCTTCTGATTGAGTGATGGGGTGAGGATTGAGTTCTTCCCATGTATTGATCATGGGTTTCTCTTTCTTTACCCTGACGTTAATCTCCAGTCTAGCGAACCTGTCTTGATTTTTACGACCTTTACACCACTTCCTTTCAGCCAGTTCTAGCAGTCCTAAGCGGGACTTGATGACAGACTGGCCAAGATCAGGGGCTAACGCGCCCTGGAGGATTTAAACCCCAAACATTAAGCATATCATAATTCACCCAAAAATCATCGAAATTTTTGGGTCTTAAACCCCCTCTTTCAGGGATCAGTAGAAAAACTTAGGCTGATAGTAAAAAATATTTGAACTATGTGTGAGTAACTGTTTACGGATCGCGTTAACAAAAGCGAGACTATAGTCGTTGTAAGTTGTATTGTAAGACGGAGAGAGAGGGATTCGAACCCACTCTCATATTATAAGCTAACGCTATTTGAATGGCTAGAAGCTATGCTCTACATACGTTCAACACTTTG
>NZ_CEZBFX010000149.1:0-10734 GCF_982964205.1 Roseofilum sp.
TGACAACTCACATCTACGATCAACAATGTACCTCATAGCAGCGCGAAGCGCTGTATACATTTTGTCAAGGACTAAATATAGAGTGAAGAAAATTTTGTAACACTATTTATGGATAATTCAAGGAAAAGGTAAAAACGGTTTTTCCCTATTCCCTATTCCCTATTCCCTATTCCCTTGTCCCCACACCCCTACTTTAAGATTGTTAACAATAGTTCTCATTAGTTGCAAAAATTCTGCTAGGCTATGGGCAGAAATCAACCTTTCTACATGGTCTTCTAACCCCTATGTCTCTGATTCATCTGGAAAAGTCCATCGTGACTTTTCATCTCAAGGAAATTCTCGAAGACGGACACGGTAATCATCCCCTATTCTGGGTTGGATTAGGCGTTTTAGTTTTAGCCCCTACCCTGTTACCCGATCGTCAACCGGTGAATCGACGGTTGAATAAAGAGGGCAGAACAGGAAAAACAGAAATGTCTTTATCTGAGTGGGTGGCTCAGGCACAAAAAAATAGAGTCGATGCTTGACAGTTAACTGTTGCTGTCTACAACTCTCAAGTTAAAAGACAAGGGGCCCCTAGCCCCTTGTTTTGGTGAGTTTCTCCGAGTTTACAGCACCCTCAAAACGATCCAAGAGGGCTGTAACTGAACCGTTAGGTTAGGAATTCGGGAGGGATTTGTTCTCAGTCTGGGCATGAACTTCGGCTTTGGCTTCAGCCGCAATATCCGCGAGGCTTTCGGCCGTTTCCGCTAAGGTAGATTTGGTTTTTTCATACCAAGTAACTCCCGTTTTAATGGTGGTTTTTAAAATCGGTTTGACCAACGGCAAAATGACAGGTGCAAGGGCAACGGTAGCGACTCCGACGACGATCGCCTTGGTGTTGGGGTTACGGGTGAGTTCGCCGACTCGCGCTCTTAGTCCAATGCCTTCTTGATGCATCATTACCATAATTGAAGATCCTGTTGCTAAGTTGAAAGAAAATGTAGCTCACATTCTCATCTATTGTACCCTAATTGAGAAAGAAAAACCAGACCGATCGTTACAGAACTTCGTACTGTACTGGGTAAGGAGTAAGACGTTACTTAACGTTTCCGATGATCTGGGATATCCTGTAATTGATGTTGTGCCAACCTTGAAGTAGCCTTGAGTCAACCCAAACTCTTGCACAGTCGCAATCCTTTGTATCGACCCCTAACGGCTATCCTGTTGGGGGGACAGGCGATCGCCCATATCCTAGCCGGAAAAATTCATCGCCGAAATACGATGGAGCAGATGATTAACGTCGGACCAGCATCGGTGGCGATCTCTGTGATGACGGCGGTTAGCGTCGGTTTCGTGTTCACCATTCAAGTTGCCCGTGAATTCATCAACTTTGGAGCCACTACTGCGGTTGGGGGGGTTTTGGCGATCGCCCTAGCCAGAGAACTTTCCCCCGTCCTCACTGCCGTCGTTGTTGCTGGGCGCGTCAGTTCCGCCTTTGCTGCCGAAATTGGAACCATGCAAGTGACCGAACAAATCGATGCCCTCTACATGCTCAAAACCGATCCCATCGATTACCTCGTCATTCCCCGATTAATCGCCTGTTGCTTAATGGTTCCCCTTCTAAACCTCCTGTCCCTTGTCATGGGGATTGCCTCCGGTTTATTCATTGCCCAAGCTCAATACCGCATCCCCTACTCCGTCTTCCTCTCCTCCGTGCAAAACTTCATGACTCCCTGGGATGTCTGTAGCTCTGTGATTAAAGCCTTTATTTTTGGAGCCTTAATTTCTGTTATTGGCTGTAGTTGGGGACTCACCACCACTGGAGGGGCAAAAGGGGTGGGTAAATCCACCACTACCGCTGTAGTTATTTCTCTGCTGTCGATCTTCATGACTGATTTTGTCCTCTCTTGGATTATGTTCCAAGGTATGGGTACATCCTCGATTCAAGGGGTATAACCCTTCTCTGGAGCAACGATTTAGTCCATAAATCATGTTATCGGATTGGCTTAAAGCCATCTTGAGAACTTGATAAAAGATAGGGGTCAAATTCTAGGGAGATGCTGTTTACAAATCCTCAAACATGCATCTTTTGCATATACTCTATGTTTTTATTTCAATAGGTATTTTTTTTCGTAGTTTATCTTACAGAATATCCTAGATAATCTGGATATATACAAGTTATATCTTGGACAAAAAAGAATTGAAATTGTCTATAGCAGGGAATAAATTAGTGAGAACAAGTAATTGACTCTAAGCCAATTGTTATGGGCTAATGGGACAATTTTCTATAAGTCCTAAGTATTTCTTAATTGGCTATAGCAATTCTCTTTTCTATGGAGTACAGCTTGAAGTCTTAGATCCTAAGCAATAGCTTGTATTTCTTAGGGTCTAGTGCGAAGCGCTATATCACCCATACTGCATAAGGAGAACACCAAAAATGTCATTAAAAGTCGAACTTCTGGAAGAGAGCTTTGAAAAAGTGAAGCCAGAAGCGAATGAGTTTGTCGAGAGTTTCTATACACATTTGTTTGCGGATAATCCGGAAGCTAAACCGTTGTTTGAGCATACGGATATGAAGAAACAAAAGCAAATGCTTTTGCAATCTTTGGTCTTTACAGTAGAAAATTTGAAAAAGCCAGAAGAGTTAAGTAATGCACTCAAAGGCTTAGGGGCACGCCACGTTAAATATGGTGCCCTTCCTGCCCATTATCCCCTAGTTGGTGGGGCACTCTTGAAAACTTTTGAACAATACTTAGGGGATGATTGGACTCCTGAAGTCAAACAAGCTTGGATTGATGCCTATCAAGCGATTACCGATCTGATGCTTTCCGGTGCAGATTACGATAAAGCGGAAACCCAACTTTCTTAAGTCATGACCAGCAATTTGCAGCGGTTTCCTCTTCTGAAAAATATTCTTCAAGTCAAGACAGCTATTATCGCAGTGGTCGTTTTGCTACTGATTTGGGGAATTGCTGCGTTTGCCTTAGATCAACGTCAAATCTTTCTTCCGGGAGTGACATCAGATGGGCACACGTTAATTGAGGCTTCTTGTAGTTCCTGTCATGAAGGATTTAAACCGGTCAGTAATGAAACTTGTATGCGTTGTCATGAAGCGGAGTTAGTTAGTGATATTCACGGCCCGAAAAAGTTTCGCGATCCCCGTTGGGCAGAATACCTCAGTAATTTAGATGTGTTAACTTGCACTGCTTGTCATGCGGAGCATGTCCATATGTTTGGTCGCGGGGTTCACCTGAAACCGGATTTATGTATGGCTTGTCATGAAGGAGTCATTACTGGAGAGATTCCCAGTCATAAAGGGTTTGAGCCAGATGGGTGTTGGACAGCAGGATGTCATAATTTTCACGATCATCGCTCGATTTCGACGGGTTTTTTGCGGGAAAACTTGAATCAACCCATCCTATTACCGAAGCCAGAAATGCCGAATTTAGAAGTCACTCTGACCGAAAGTAAACCCCCTAAACCCGATTTAGGTGAGGAGTTTCTGGAGGGAGGAGGATGAGAAGAAACAGCATTTTTCTGATGGTATGGCTATGGTCTGTGGTGATGTTGTGGGGTTGTAACGGGGCGATCGCCTCCCCAATCTCCGCCGAGCGAGTAACAGAAATTACTCAGCAATGGGAAAACAGTGTTCATGCTCTGGCTGATGTCAACTGTTCCACTTGTCATCAAGAGAGCAAAACGAAAACCTTGGTGGTGCGTCCTAACCAAGAAAGTTGCCAAAGTTGCCATCAGCAACAGGTGGATACATTTCTGCTCGGTAAACATGGTATTCGTACGGCTGAAGGACTGTCTCCCTTAATGCCAAAGATGGCGCACTTACCGATGAAAGCCTCTGCTCAGGGACAGTTCATGGGGTGCAATACCTGCCATGATGTCCATCAACCTGACACGTTTAAGGCTTCTGTAGATTCCTGTTTGCAATGCCATGATGATGCCCATTCTCTCAATTATGGGGACTCGAAACATGGTTCTCTGTTTGCCGCATCGGTTAGACTGCCTCGCCCAAGTCCAGATCTGGTGACCTGTGCAACCTGCCATTTACCCCGCACAGTCCATGAAAATACCAATTCGGTGTTTGTGAATCACAATAACACTTACAACCTGCTCCCGCGCGATCGCATGGTGAAGGATGTTTGTATGAATTGTCACGGCTTGGAATATTCCTACAACAGCATCTTTGATGATGAGTTGATTGAGGGCAATTTTCACCATCCCCCTCAGCAAGATTTAGACACGCTGGAGTTAGTTAGAGCATTTGAAAAAAAGCGAACTGCTTCAAGCTCTGAATAAAAAATTTGTTCACCTAATCGAAAACTGACTATGCCTATCCTCACAACTTGGATACGTTCACTTAAACTGAAAACCATCAGCTTATTCGTTTTAGCGACAGCTATTTGTCTGACTGCTGTTTCTTGTGCTGGAGGAAACAGCAATAGTTCGACTCAAACCAGTGGTATTGATCCTGCTCTTGTGGTTGATTATATCCATACAGTAGCCGAATCCGATCGTACTGCCTACACCAAGCATGTGGTTAACCGGCTGAAAACACTCGAAGGACAAGATAAACCCAATGGAGTCGTTCCGGCAGAAGCAACGGAAGCTTGGCAAGATGCCAATGGTATTCCTTTACCCGCGCAAATGTTCCGTTTAGGTGCAGAACTGGCCTCGGAACAAGGTGCATTCACGTATGGTTTAATTTCGCCTTGGTTTATTAATGACGCGCAAGCCCCCAGAGGGGAGTTTGAAGAGGTGGGGATGCAAAGCGTTATTGACAGCGGTGAACCCTATAAAGATTATCGGGAAATTGCTGGTCAACAATATTACTCTGCCATTTATCCTGATGTGGCGATCGCCGAAGCCTGCGTTACCTGTCACAACGATCATCCCATCCATAAAGAACGCTATCCCGATAAAATCTTTGAATTGGGAGATGTCATGGGTGGTGTTGTGGTTAACTTACCCCTTGAAGGCACTTAATCCATTTCTTTTTTTAGGTTTGATTTAGGGAGGAATGCAACGTTTGTATTCTCTACCTTAATTTCAATTTAGTTTATCCACAATGAAACCCAAGTTTTCCATCCTCATCCTCTTAACCGTCATTTGTGCTATTCTGCTCACTCCTTTTGTTTTTAGTCCTAACTATATCCCCGTTCTACGCTTAAATGACTTCGATCTTTATTTAGCCTTTCAGAGCGAACTCTATAAGCAAATTACAGGATATTTCTCCCTGTCTTTTGTACTACTAGAAATGGCGCTAACTCTCCGTAAACGAGGAAGAAGCTGGAAAGTAAAAATCAAGGTTCCGGGAAGTATTCAGCTCTGGAGAAGCCTACATATTTTTCTAGGCATTGCCTTAGTGGGCAGTACATTTATCCATACTATCGGGGTGCGAGGTTTGAATTTTAATGCCATTTTCCTATGGGTCTTTTTCTTGGTCACCTTATCCGCTTTAGTCGGGGTAGTTGCTGAAACTGGAATCATAGAATCTTCCCAGCGTTATTTCCGATTTAGTTTATCTCCTTCTCCTGCCAATACCGGCATTTCTAAAGGAGTTTTGATTCGCAATTTACGGGGGATATGGCTAACCAGCCATATCATTTTAGTCAGCATGTTTTTAGTTATGCTAGTCTTTCATATCATCATTGCCTACTATTATCAATAATGCCAATTGAGACGATCAAAAAAGTCATTTTAGGATTAGCATTGATGGGCGTATTTGCTTACTTCTTTCTGCTACCCAAATCTCCTGCATTACTGCCCTCTAGTTTAACCGGTTTGCAACAACTTAAAGCCAGTTCCCAAGTTGCTGTTCCCTATCGTATTGCGCTCAATAATCATTTACCAACAGTGATTGAATTTTATGCCGATTGGTGTACTACCTGTCAAGCTATGGCTCCTACAGTTCGGCAGATTGAAAAAGAGTATGAACATAAAATAAACTGGGTCATGATTAATATCGATCGCCCAGAATATACCTATCTTATTGAAGAATATAACGTGGAAGGTGTCCCCCAGTTTATTTTCTTCAATACTCAACAAGTTGTTCAGGAAATTCTAATTGGAAAAATCCCTTCATCTCTACTGGTTGAACAAGTTCGTTCATTACTAAATTTTGATGATACATCACCCAATCAGGAGCTGAGATAAACTTGACTAATCTATGGGATTAATGGGGAACATTTAAGGCTCCCGTGTGTCTTAACCAATCTTTTTGATCGTCAGTCAATCCTTGGGCATCCGTAAATGTTGCTCCCATAAATTCGCAGTTAATGAATTGAACATCTTTCCAAATAGTCCGTTCTAAATTGGCATCCTGGAAACTGGTTTCAACCAACTTGACTTCATCGAATAAAGCGGATTCTAGATCGGTAGACAAGAATGAACAGTGTTCTAAAACACTATTGGTAAACGATGCATTGATACATTTAGCCCCTAAGATCTCTGTATCTTTCATCTCAATAGATCGAAAATCAACTTCACATAAATTTGCAGATACAAGACTAGAGTTGTGTACCTTGCTCCTTAAAAAAATAGACCGATGCAAATTAGCTTTTTCTAAATTAGCATCTATCAAAAAACTGTCACTTAAATCTGCGTTTTCTAAAATAGCCGAGCGCAAAACTGATTCAGTAAGATTACACTGCGTCAACTGAGAAGAAGTCAGATTAACTTGGGTTAAATTGGCAGAATTTAAATTAGCTTTCTGAGCTTTGATTTTTCTCAGGTCTGACTTATGAAAATCAGCATCAACACCATTCAAGCGATCTAAAGTTGCACCATAAAGTTTCGTATAACGAGCATCAATAGATCGGCAATTGGCACTGTTTAAACAAGCTCCATTGAGTTCAGCATGGAATAATTTAGCACACACTAAATTAGTTTCGGTCAAATTGGCTAACATCAAGTTGGCTTCAGAAAAGTTTGTCCCTTGACAAAAGGCCCTAGATAAATTTGCCCCTCGTAGATAGGCTTGACTAAAATCACCATCATCAAGAATACAACCCTCGAGATTAATCCGGCTTAATTCAGCCCTAACAAAAGATTCTCCGTCCTGGAGTTGGTTGATAACTTCTTCGGCTGTGAATAAACTCATAAAATTAAGGTAATAGATGACAAAACTTAACTTCTAGCTTATCGCTTAATTGCCCGTTTATGCTACTTCTGTCATCCTGAATACAACCGGATCTTCTCAAACCAGTAAGGTAGACAATAAGAAAACCCTTTGATCATTCTTGAAACTGTTAAGATGAATACGCCTTTGATCCGGTTCTTTGGCTCGATCCAGTTTGCTGTTCCCCTTCTGGCTAGTATTGTTGCTATTTTAATCGGAGCGACAATTTATGAGTCTCAAGTTGGCTCGACTGTGGTCCAACATCTGATTTATAAAAGTCCTTGGTTTGGGATGTTGATGTTCCTGCTGGCAGTCAATTTATTAATTTCGGCACTCACGCGCTATCCTTGGCGAGGCTCTCGTAAAGCGGGATTTGCTTTAACTCATATTGGACTGGTTTTGATTATTGTAGGCTCGGCGGGAGTTATTCATTTGAGTTTGGAGGGAATGCTACCGTTAAGAGAAGATCTAGCGGGCAATAATCAGATTCGGGTTGAGGGAGATTTATTAGAAGTGATGACTCCTGAAGGTGAAGCTGAACAAAGGGATATTTTTATCCGTCCCGATGGCTCTATTTCTCCTTCTTCAGTTCTGGGACTTTCTTTGTTAGGTTATGCGGAAAATACGGTGAAAACCGTTCGCTTTAAGGAGGGAGGAGGCACGAATAATGTGGCTTTGAAGGTGCGGTTAACCAGTGCGCGAATGGGACAAGAGGTGGAACAATGGTTAGGGTTTGCACCCCTACCTTATCGTAGGGTAAGTTTGGGGCCGGCTGAGTTGAGGCTGATGGTTGTGGAGAGTGAGGAAACAGTGCGGGAGAAGGTTACGGCACTGGCTGATACTTCAGAGGGGAATTATTTTCAGGCGATCGCCACTTCATCCGGTAAACTTTATTATGCTACCCATTCCTCTCAAGGCTTCCAATCCGGTATTCTAAAACTGAATGAACCGATTGCACTGGGTTGGGCAGACTTTGAAATTACTCTAGAAGAGCAGCTTACCCATGCTGAGATTGACCGTCAAATTGTACCGGTTGGCGATCGCAGCGTGCAAGGTACTCCCGCTATCCTAGTCAAAACAGAAACAGGAACCCAAACCTGGCTCCCCTGGGGAGAACCCACCGCCATTCCTGCACCCGATGGTGATATTCTGGCAGCATTTACCCCTAAACTTTTTTCCCTTCCCTTTCAAGTAGCATTGCAAGACTTTATTGTAGAGCGCAATGAAGGTTCTGAGAGCGTCGCCATGTGGACAAGCAAAATCCAAATTCAAGACCCTCATCAGCATATTAGCAGCGATCGTACGGTCTGGATGAACCACCCCACCTGGTATCAGGGATGGAAAATCGCCCAAGCCTCCTGGAACCCTGGAGATTTACGCCAATCTACCCTACAAGTGAAACGCGAACCCCTGTGGATAACCTTGCTCACTTGGACAGGTTCAGCCCTTGTCGTTGTCGGTATTGGTACAATGTTCTATGGTAAGGCTATTCACAAAAGCCTCACCGATTATCCATCACCCATCATTAATTTAGGAGAAAATTAAGCAGCTTTTATTGTATCTGTTTCTGTCCTACCTACACCGCATGATATTTATCGCTTTGCTAATCAGATCATTCAATTTGTTGAACCCTTGGATGAATTGAGTTTTGCCCAAGATAGTAAGACTCAGTTGGCTATACTCTATGCTCTTTCGATTATCGGAGAAGCAAAAACTTAATAATCTTTAATTTATTCTACCTAGATAAATGATGCAATTGTGGCAACAAAATTGTAACTGTCATACCTGACATACCAAATCAATTCGACTCGATTAATTAACTTAAGTCTACATCATATATAATACAGTATGCGCTAGTAATAGTTAATAAACACAGAAAAATTCCACCACAGACATTTACACAAACTTGTCAACTGTCCACTACTTTACTTATGAATCCAATTAAATTTCTCATCGCCTTAACATTAGGTCTTCTCCTGTGCTTTTTTCCCGTATGGAAAGGGATAATCTCTAGTCCGGAAACAAGCTATGATTCTCTAAAAACACTGGCGGTGCAACTGGATGGACGCAAAAAGCCCCTCGATACAGTTGCCAGAGAAACGGTAACTCAAATTCATGGCAGTTTGCACTATCAACCTTTAAGCGGAGATAAGCTAGATTATCTCAATACTTATCTTTCCCTATTATTCAATAACCGAGACTGGAACGAAGAACCCTTTATCCTATTGAGTTATCGACCTTTGAAAACCCAACTGGGATTCAATCCAGAACAGAAATATTTTTCCTTTGTGGAACTGGTTTCTTCTCCCTTAAGTTCGTTTGTTTTGCAAGCCCATGAAGATCAAGCGCAGAATCTAGATTTAACGCGAGATCAACGGGAAGCATTAACTTTAGAAGATCGTTTAGCCTTAATGTTAGAGACAGTTAGCAGTACCCAGCTACCAATTATTCCCCATCCGAGCGATCCGAAAGGGAAATGGTTGGGAATTGCTCAGGCTTCTGAATATTATTCGCCGGAACAAGTCGAGACATTGCAAGCAACCTATAGTGAAATTAAACAAGCGATACAAATGGGTTTAATTTCTGATTTAAATGCCCAAGTTGCCACTTTGAAATCGCAACTGATAGCATTAAGTCCCCAAGTCTATCCTTCTAGGGAAAAAATAACGCGAGAAGTCCGTTTTTATGGACTGCATTGGTTTACCCAAGCCTGGATTTTATATGGTGTAGGGTTTCTGGTGATGTTACTTGCTTTAGCGTGGGAAAAGTTACAAGCCTATTGGGTAGCATTAGGGTTATTTTGCAGTGGGTTAGCGGTGCATGGATATGGGTTTTGGGAGCGGATGCAAATCGCAGGACGACCCCCAGTGACGAATATGTATGAGTCAGTGATTTGGGTGAGTTTGGGAATAGCGGCGATCGCCGTTACCTTTGAGTTCCTGCATCGTGCGAAATATTACCTCTTGTCCGCTGCACCCCTATCTATCCTCTGCTTGATATTGGGCGATCGCCTCCCGGCTGTCCTCGATCCCAGCATTAAACCCCTGGTTCCCGTCCTACGCGATAACTTTTGGCTCAGTGTCCATGTACCTACCATTACCCTCGGTTATGCCAGTTTTGCCCTTGCCTTTGGCTTTGGTCATCTGCTCCTGGGCGCTTACCTATTCAAACCCACAGCCAAAGACTTTATCAATCGCCTCTCGCGCTGGAACTATTCCATCCTCCAAGTTGGCGTACTTTTCCTTACCACCGGTATTATCCTCGGTGGCATTTGGGCCCACTTTTCCTGGGGACGGTTTTGGGGATGGGACCCCAAGGAAACCTGGGCCTTAATCGCCCTCATGTGCTACATCGTGCCCCTACACGGTCGATTAGGCGGTTGGCTCGGCAACTTTGGCATGGCGATCGCCAGTGTCGTCAGCTTTAATGCTATCCTCATGGCCTGGTATGGCGTGAATTTTGTCCTCGGAACTGGATTACACAGCTACGGCTTCAGTACCGGAGGCTCAGAACTGATTATCGGGAGCTTAATTGCCCTAGATCTCCTGTTTGTATTGGTCGTATTCCTGCGTCAAAAGATGCTCAAAAACCAATCCCAATCTCCAGTCCTGTCCTAAAAT